>QHBR01000269.1 GCA_003244015.1 Hyphomicrobiales bacterium
CGCGCGCGCTTCTTGTCCGGCAGGGCTCTCGATCGTGAACCGCCCGCCCGCCGGCGTTTCCGCCTCGATGGCGGCTTGATCCTTCATGAGGCTAATCAGCCGCACACCTTCTATTGCCGCGAGCGGCGCGAAACAAGCAAGCGGAATCGACTTTTGAAGGTCGATCAATTTGTTGCCTTGCCAGCCAACGCCGATTCGGAAGCCTCTGGTGCCGATTCGCCCGGCCCATTTCGCGACGAGGCTTGGTTCTGGACGAAGATAGGGGATTGGCGCCGGAACGGTCTCCAAACTGGTTTGGAAACCGCGAGGAAGGCTCATGAGCGCGCTCTGAAAGGCAAAGTTTTCGTTTGAATCGAGAGCTTCGACGAAGCGAACCGGCTTCGGCAAGCTTCGGCAAGGTGCGCAGAAGCTGGTGCATGTTCTTGCGGCACAGCAAGGTAACATCGGCGCCGGCGTCAACGAGACAGAGCAGATAACGCGAAAACTGGATCAGGTCGCCGAGACCCTGCTCATCCCATACGACGATTGCTTGCCCGGCTAATTTCTGGCCCTCCCATATCGGCAAATCCGAGATGAGGGTTTTGGGTGGCGCATTCGAACGGTCCCAGCGGCTTTCGAAATCCTCGAAGCCGGCTTTCAAGCTGCCCTTGAGGAGGAGCGCGCCGGCCCGGTTGATTCGCGCATCCGGATAGCCGGGCTTATGGTTCAAGGCTTCGTCGAAATAGACCAGAGCCTCGTCGATCTTTCCTGCCTCCTTAAGAGCCAAGCCAAGACCGGACAAGGCTTCGGGATAATGAGGTTTGATACGCAGGGCTTCGTTAAAGCGGGCCACGGCTTCAAGATGACGATCGAGTTCCTGCAAGACATTGCCGCGATTAAGCCACTTGTCCGGCGCGGCGGGATTAAGGCGGACGGCTTCGTCGAGACTGGCCAGAGCCTCGCCCAGACGTCCGAGTTTGTGGAGCGCGGCGCCGCGAATGCCAAGACTCTGCGGATGTTCCGCGGCGCGCCGGACAACCTCGTTGCAGGACAGAATTGCCTCTTCGGCACGGCCCAATTGAAGCAGAATATTGGCGCGATTGATCAAGGCCGGCAAAAACCCCGGCCGGATTTTTAAGGTATATGAGCAGGAGGCAAGCGCGTCTTCGAGCTGACCAAGCTCGTGCAGGATGTTGCCGCGATTGCAGGAGGCTTCGTAATAGGAAGGATCGAGCGCAAGCGCGGCATCGTAAGCCGCGAGCGCATCTTGGGGCCTGCCAAGCCCCTGCAGGACTATCCCTTTGTTGTAGAGCGCCTGCGGGTAACCGTCGCGGTATCGCGAGGACAGGTCATAGGAGGCGAGCGCTTCTTCGAGACGGCCGAGCTTTTGTAAAACATTGCCTCGATTGAGCTCAGTTTCCGCATCGGGCGGACCGCGCCGGCCGGCTTCTTCATAAGCGGCGAGAGCATCTTCGTGGCGTCCGAGTTTTTGCAAGACGGAGCCCTTGTTGAACAGATTCGAGCAATCGCCGGGCCTTATCGTCTCGACGGCGTCGAAGCTGACGAGGGCTTCGTCAAGGCGTCCGAATCGTTCAAGCAAGGCGCCGCGATTCGTCAACGCCCCGCAATGCTCAGGGCTCCATTGCAACGCGGCCTCGTAAGCGGCAAGCGCATCGGTCATGCGCCCGAGGCTCTGCAAGACGGCGCCCACGCTAAATAAGGCCTCCGCGTCGTGCGGCCGGAGTTTTAGGATCGCTTCGAACGATTCCAGAACGTCATGTGGCTGACTAAGCCGCTGAAGAACGATGGTGCGGGCGGAGAGCGCTTCGGGAAAGCCTGGTTGCAAGGAAAGCGCGCGATCGAACCATGTGAGGGCATGGCGCAAATCGCCGGCATTGAAATAGATCAGGCCGAAGATATAGCATCCGGCATTGCTCCGCGCAGCAAGATCCGCATATTGCTTGATTTGCGCGATCGCCTCTTGCCGCGCGCCGGCATTGAGCAAGGCAAATGCTTCCGTGATCGCGATCGCCTCTTGCCGCGCGCCGGCATTGAGCAAGGCAAAGGCTTCCGTGATCGCGGCTTGGAGAAGCGCCCTGCCGCGAAACTCATCACGGGGATCGGGGCTATCCAATTGTTCAACGTGCGGGACGCTCATTTGCCCGTGCTCTTCAGGATGCGGGACATCGAGCCCAAACCGCGTGGTCTTCATGGGTTATCCGGTACCGGCCGGAGAGGTCGAAAGGTGTCAAGGCGAGCGGCGCGACGATTACGATGACGCGCAAACGAAACATCGGACTAAGATTGAAGCGAAGAAAACTTTTGCGGGCCTGACGCGCCCGTGGCCGCTATCAAAATCCGCAACTATCCCGCGCCGCCATAGACGGCTTCATTCAAGCTGCTTCAATGCCGCCTGACGGAGGCCGACCTGCCTATGCGATCAGCCGCGCGATCGTGGCCCTTAAGCCAGCGATCCGCGAATGCGATCCCGCAGTTCGCAATAGGCGCCGGCCGATGACCGGAACCAGCCCGCCGCAGATGGCCTCGTTGGCGCCATGAGCCGGCGCGGCAATCCTTACGATAAGGCCAAGACGGGAAAGCTTCACCAAGACATTGAAGGCCGAGGCAGTATATTTGAGGGACTACGCAACATTCGAGGACGTAACCGCCGATCTTCCCCCGCTTCGTCGACGAGGTTTGCAATCATCGGAGGCTCCATTCCGCGCCCAGCTATCTCAGGGCGGCGCGGCGTGAGGCCGGGCAAGACTAGCAAAAAAGCCGCACGGCGAGGTTGCGCGGGCCGCGCAACGGGTGCATTCTATCAAGCCAATTTGCCGCTACGCTAGGGGGCTGCTGTCCAAGCGTTGCAATCCGAAGGGACGCACCGTGAACGGTTACTAAACAATCAGGAGAATTCTCAGGGAGGCAAGGATGACTGTTGCACGCATTCTCGCGGCCAAGGGAAGGGACGTCGTCACCACCCAGCCGCATCAGACCTTGGCCGAGGCCGCCGCGCTTTTGACGGCGCGGAATATTGGCGCGGCGGTGGTCACCGACGCGCAAGGCCGCGTCCTTGGGATGCTATCGGAACGCGACATCCTTCATGCGGTTGGCACGAGCGGCGCGGCGGCGCTCGACGACGCCGTCTCAAAACATATGACAACGCCGGTCGTGACAACGGAAGAGGACGAATGCGGTCATGTCGCCATGGAAAAAATGACCGTCCGGCGCTGCCGCCACCTTCCTGTCGTCGTCGACGAGAAACTGGTCGGTATTGTGTCGATCGGCGACGTGGTCAAACACCGGCTCGAGCAAATCGAACACGAATTTCAGGCGATGCGCGACTATATCGCGACCGCGTGAGCCAGGAAGGCCAAATTCACCGCGGCGAGATTGCGCTCTCGAACGGAGGCATCGCGATGTCGCCGGCGATGTCGGGTATGGCGCGGCGCGTGGCCTCGCGGCCGATCGCGATAAGTTCGTCGGCGCGATGAAAATCGAAGAGGCCGACTTTGCCGAGCCGCGCGTTGATGAGAACGTCGGGCGGATCGCCGCCGAGGCGCGAGCGCGAAATCCTGCCTTGCGCGATGTTGAACGCATCCATCATCGCGTTTGCGATCCCCGGCGCGCCGTCTTCGCGTTTGCCGAAAAGCCGGCGCAGATTGCCGCCCATTCCGCCGAAGATGCGCGCCCTCAGTGTGCGTCCCGCTTCCGGCGCGCCGAAGTTGTATTTTTCGAGCGCCGGCTCTAGCGAGAGAGGATCGTGGATGGTCGTTCCGCGAAAAGATGCGTCGCTGACGAGATTGACGGCGACGACAATCTCGGCGCCAAGCGCGCGGCAGAGCGTGACAGGGATAGGATTGACAAGCGCGCCATCGAACAGCCAGCGTCCGTTGATCTTCACCGGTTCGAAAATCCCGGGCATGGCGTAGGAAGCCCGGATGGCATCCGCCACATTGCCTTTGGTCAACCAGATTTCATGTCCCGTGCCGACTTCGGTCGCGACAGTGGCGAATTTTTTGTCGAGGTCCTCGAAGCTTAGGCCGGAGAATTCGTGTTCGAGCGCACGCCGCAGCCTTTCGCCCCCGATAAAGCTCACCCCCGAAAACGACACGTCCATGAGGCTTATGACACGCTTCTTGGTAAGGCCGAGGGCGAATGTCTCCATCTCTTTGAGCTTGCCGGCGGCATAGGCTCCCCCGACCACGGCACCAATCGATGTGCCGGCGACCACATCTGGATAAATCCCCTGTGCAATGAGTTCGAGCAGGACGCCTATATGCGACCAGCCGCGCGCGGCGCCCGCGCCAAGTGCGATACCAATAATTGGCCTGCGAACGGCAGCCGTGGCGGCCATGGCAGGGTCGTTAGCGCCCGCGCCGTTAACGTTCTTGCGGTAAAACGGCATCTTGTTCAATTGTCCGGTCCTCGCGTGAGCGTCTTGGCGCGAACTGCCATGACTTGGCGGCGCGGCCGACGGATTCTTGGCTTTCACCATGAACGTTCCACCTTGCTCCAGACTGTTCCTATTCTTGGTTAAGAATGCCTTAAGCGGATGGGTGTTCACCGCGAACACGCGGATTTGACCAAGGCGGCACGGGAATTTTCGCTATCCCATTGATATTCGCTATCCCATTGATAAAGGCATAAATTTGAAAAACCAACATCGGCCGCCGTCCGGGACCTCCGGTATAAAATCGGAATTGCCTCAGTCGAAAACAAGCTTGGCTTTATCGCCGCTGAGCGCGACCTTGCGGTAGAAGCAGGAGCGTCGGCCGGTGTGGCAAGCGCCGCCGTTGCCGCCGGGTTCGACCGTCAAAAGCAGGGCGTCCTGGTCGCAATCGGTCCGGATTTCCGTGATTTTTTGAATCTGGCCCGACGTGTCGCCCTTGCGCCAGAGCGTTTGGCGTGAGCGCGACCAATAATGCGCCACGCCGGTCACAAGTGTGAGCTGCAAGGCTTCCGCATTCATATAAGCGAGCATGAGTATCTGCCCGTCGCTCGCGTCCTTCGTCACGCAGGCGATCAGCCCATCGGCATCGAAGCGCGGCGTGAACGCGATTCCTTCTTCCAATTTGCTCCTTCCGGTCTGGCTCGCGCAGGGACCGGGCGATGGAGAGGGCAAGGATGTCAAATCGAATTTCCCGTGCCGTGCTACGCTGCCCAATCAACAACTCCCGGGCCGGACACGGCCCGGGAATCTAGCGTTTACCCCGGCAACGACGAGGAGTGCTCACTTGCCGCCGCGCAGCATTGTCAAGAACCGGATTTGCTCGGCGGGATCGTCGCGAAAGATGCCGGTGAATTGCGTCGTGACGGTTTCCGCGCCGTGTTTGCGAACGCCGCGCATGGACATGCACAGATGCTGGGCTTCGAGCATGACGGCGCAGCCGCGCGGGCGCAGATGCCGGTCGATCGCGCCGACGATCTCTGCGGTCAACGCCTCCTGCGTTTGCAGGCGCTTGGCGTAGACATCGACGAGTCTCGCGAGCTTGGAAAGCCCAACGACGCCGGTCTCGGACGGGTAATAGGCGACATGCGCCATGCCGAAGAAAGGCACCATGTGATGCTCGCAGTGCGACGAAAACGGGATATCGCGGACGAGAACCACATCGTCATAGCCATGGACTTCCTCGAAGACGCGGGAGAGCACGCTCGTCGCGTCTTCTTGGTATCCGGAAAAAAATTCTTCAAAAGCCTTGACGACTCGTTTCGGCGTGTCGCGGAGGCCCTCGCGCGCGGGATCGTCGCCGGTCCAGCGCAGAAGAACTTGCACGGCCGCCTCGGCCTCCTCGCGGCTTGGGCGGGTAAACGGCGAACTGCTGGGTTGGGGTTGTGGACGTTGAAGCAAGGACTTAACCACGGCATCCATGTGGCGCCTCCATTAGAGTTCGAATGAGCGTCCTTGGCCTTGCTCCCCATGACAAAGAGCACCGGACGGACGGTTGTCCAGGGGTTCGCCTGGAAATTTGCCAGATCTCGTTCGCCAATCCCTGCTTTCCTATATAGTATGCGTTGGGCGCCGTCACGTGGACCTCTATGTCAAGCGAAGCCAATTTTTTCGATATATATAACCACCGGATCCTCGATCTGGCCGCCAATATTCCGCGCCAAGGACGGCTCGCGGCGCCAGGCGCCACGGCAACGGCCCATTCGAAGCTGTGCGGTTCTACGGTCGTCGTCGATCTTGTCATGGAGGATGGCCAAGTCGTGGATTTCGCCCATGAGGTAAAGGCCTGCGCGCTCGGTCAGGCGGCGGCATCGATCATGGCCCGTCATGTCATCGGCTCGACCGGACTGGAATTGCGCGCGCTGCGTGATCAGATGCGCGCCATGCTCAAGGAAAATGGACCGCCGCCGAGAGGCAAATGGGAAGATATCGCCATCCTCGAGCCGGTGCGCGATTTCAAGGCCCGGCACGCCTCGACCTTGCTCACCTTCGACGCGACGGTCGATTGCGTCAACCAGATCGAAGCCGCCCAAACCCGCGCGAGCGATCAGTCGCCGGGGCTCGGTCCACACAATGATTTGATCAGAACCCATTCCAATTGAAGGAATAGGCGACGACGACGCCCGCGGTGATGTCGTCGAGCGAGCCGAGCCGGTTCGGAATCGGGCTTCCCCCCGCGCTATCGACGTAGCGACTGACGCCGCCAAAAACCGTCGCGCTCCACGTCGGCGTGAAATCATATTTGATGGCCCCGAGTCCGCCAACCGACGTCAGACCTCCATGGGCTTGATAGGGAAAGACCTGGCCATTCAAGAACGCTTCCCCCAGCGTGACCGAGAAATACGCATTCATGAACTGAGAGTCGCCAAATTGGAAGCGCGGCCCGGCCGAAAACGTCCAGGGACCATATCTCTCCACGACATCCAGTTCGATGTTGGCATCGAAGCCCTTGGCGCCGCTGACCCCCTGGCGCGCCTCGAAGCGGGCGCGGATGAATTCGGCAGGCCAGAGTTCCAGAAAGCCGCCGAGTTCGGCCGTGAACCCTACATTGTGCAGGCCGAAGAAGTTTTGATTATTGCCGATGCTTCCAAAGCCGCCGCTGAGGGTGCGCTCGGAGATAAAGCGCGCGACCGGGCCAGCCTTGATCCAAGGAAGGTCGAGAAGCGCGATGCTCAATCCGTCGTCGGGAGAGACGAATGGTTCAGGTTCGCCTGGACGGCGGTAGGCAATATAGCCGGTCGGCCAAATCGAGACACTTTTTGCTCCGGGGAACGAAGTGAAAACCTCGGGGCCGAGCCCCAAGGTAATCGTCCAGCCCTCGACCGGGGCGGTGGGTGGAGGCGTCAGATCCGCGGCATTGGCGGACGACGCGGCGATCGCGAAGAGGCCCGCGAGCGAGAAGCGTTGCGCATATGACAAGATAGCCACCCAATCTTGAACCAATCGAAACTAGGGAAATTATGAGCTGTCGTTTGAACCCGCGCCAGTGTATTTCTGCCACAGTGGCCCGCAATAATGAAGCGCTTAGCGTTAAGCTCGATGCAAGGTTCGTCTCATCCGACTTCCATCTGCCGCTTTGCCGCGCATGTTGCCATACGTGGCTATCAGCTCACGCTGTCCTCGATCGCCGGGAGCCACTGCCGGCATTTGCCAACCTGCTCGGCCTATATGGACGAGGCGATCGCGCGGCATGGTCTTTGGGCGGGGGGCGCGATGGGCATTGCCCGGATTCTGCACTGCCACCCTTGGGGCACATCTGGATTTGATCCGGTGCCTGAGGCTTTGCCCCGCAATGCGCGCTGGTGGCTCCCATGGACTTACGCCCCGCGCGGCCACGACGGACGCGGCGAGAAGTAGGTCTATCCCGCCAGTGCCGCATGCAACAGGGTCAGCGCGACGGCGCAGGCATTCGAGACATTGAGGCTCTTGATCGCGCCCGGCATGTCGAGGCGCACGAGGAAATCGCAATTTTCCCGGCTGAGACGCCGCAGCCCCTTGCCTTCGCCGCCGAGCACGAGCGCGATCGGGCGCCGCAAGGACACCGTTGCCAAACTTAGCTCCGCTTCCGAATCGAGGCCAAGGCGCAGATAGCCCATCTCGCCCAACTCTTCGAGCGCGCGGGCGAGATTGACCACGCCGGCGATCGCGACATGTTCGAGGCCGCCGGAAGCGGCTTTCGCTACAACACCCGCCATTTCCGGCGCGTGGCGGTGCGTCATGACCAAGGCATCGACGCCGAACGCCGCCGCGGTGCGCAGGATCGCGCCGGCGTTATGCGGATCGGTGATCTGATCGAGCACGAGCACGATGCCGCTGCGCGATACGATGTCCGAAAGGTCGAGGGGCTCCAAGGCCAGAGCTTCGAGCATGACGCCCTGATGCACGGCGCCCGCGCCAAGACGGCGGGCGAGGTCTTCGAGCGTGACAATATGGTGGCAAAGGCCCGCGCCGGCGATTTCGCCTTCGAGCCGCCGGGCGGCGGCTTCCGTGGCATAAATATCGAGGAGTTTTCGCCGCTTGCCGCGCAACGCCTCGCGCACCGCGTGAAAGCCGTAAAGAACCGCAAAGCCGCTTGCCGCACGCCGGAACACCGGCGTCTTGGCCCGCGCGACGTTTTGCCCGTTGGTCCCGGCGCCGGCCGGACGAAGCTCCGAGCGCCAGATTTTGTCAGGCGCGGCTTGGCGGGGAGACGACTCCGGCGCTTCCTTATGCTTGCCAGATGCGCCGGTTCTCGCGCCGGAGCGTTTCGATTTGTCGCGCGTCAAATCGCGGTTCCAAAACGTTGATGGATGAGCTTAATTCCTGGCACGGCAACTCTCGGCACGCAACGCAAAGCGTCGATGCGGCGGAGTTTTAGCGGGTGTTTTAAGTTGACAGCGACAAGCCCGGTTCGCATAAGCGCCTGCGCCCATGCCTTTCGGGCGTTGGGGGAGTGTCCCGAGCGGCAAAGGGGGCGGACTGTAAATCCGCTGGCTAAGCCTTCGTAGGTTCGAGTCCTACCTCCCCCACCAGCGTCAATCGCATTGCAGCACAATGACTTAGCCAAAATCTGTTTGGACAAAGGTGGGCACTCGCTGACTTCACGACGTGACCAGTGCGAGTGCGGCGCTATCTGCGGCGCGGCGGGATCGAATGCGACAGTACCTGCTCCTCGTGCGGCTTACGCGGCCCGTACCGGGTCATGCCCCGCGGCTTGTACACTGACAGGTCGTGGCCACGAGCAACACCAGCAGGGCGGCACCGGCGTAGGCCACGAGTTGGATCCTCAGTCCGCCGAGATCGGCCCTGGACACTGTCCTCCCTGCCGCTACGTCCGCTAGGAAGCTAACTGGCTGCGTGTGCAGCAGCATGACGACGATGGCAGGGATGGTTAGGAGAAATTTCACCAGGACCCAATAGTACCGGAACAAGCCCCACTCGGTGCCCAGGGACAGGACAAGCCCGGTTAGTAGCGCGGCGAGGCCCAACGGGACGATGACGAACCGATAGGTCAAGTCCATCGCGAGATAGGCGGCACGCACCATCTGAGCATCCTGGCCCGTCAGACCGGCGACGGCGAGAGCTAGGAAGCCAGCGACTGCCCCGAGCCAGCCGACCGAGGAAATGACATGCGCGGTGAGTGCGAACTTGCGGACGCTGGGTGTCATGTTCATGGCTGCTGCACGCCGTGTTCCATGATGCTGGAGGAGTGTGCGTGGCCCCCCATGCCAGTGACGGTAAGGTGCACGATGACAAACAGCACGACTACAATGAATGCGAACTTGCCGCAACCGTCGACAAGAATTCCGCGGACGCCATCCCGCGCGAATTTGTCGTCCAATATGTCGTTGGAGCCTACATGGCCGTGTTGACCTGGTGGCTTGATGGGGGAACGAAGCTGCCGCCTCAGCGGATTGATGCGATGTTTCGGCGCTTAGCGACCGAGGGCATCATGCCTTCGTACTCCTGAAGGGTCGATCCAAATGTGGCGTGGCCCCGTCCCACGGTCGAGGATGCCGGCGTCGGAAGCGTCTGTTCCGTCGGAGAATTGTCTTCCTCGCGGCCTGCCCAGCCACCCAGCGCAAAAGAATTCCTAAGTCCGGCGTAAAAACGTGACACCTCGCGCGAGCGTCATTAGCCCAGCATTGGAAATCGCCGGATGCAACGGCGTTCCGCTATCTCAAACAAATGTGAATTGCTCGTCCTGCCGGAAAGCTTCGAGGACCGGGGCAGAGGCGTCGAACAAGACGCGATATCCCTTCGCGCCGCCGATTTTCTCGTAGCGCACGGCTTTGCCTGCGCGCCCGGCGGGATCGCGGGGAATGCGCTTGATGGCAATCAGACGACCGCCGTCCTTTAGTTGCGCAAAAAGCGCCTCGAGATTGGCCTCGACCGCGCCATTGATGAAAATCAGGTCGAATGGCGCTTCCTTGGGCGCGCCTTCCGCAAGCGGGGCCAGGATGGTTTGAACCTTCGCCAAGCCGAAGGCGTCGAGATTGGACCGCAACGCATCATATAAGAAGCACTCTGATTCGAGCGCCACGACGCGCCCCGCGAGACCGGCGAGGAGCGCCGACGAATAGCCCGTTGCGGCCCCAACGTCGAGCACAGCGCCGGTCGATGCCACGCCGGCCCCTTGGATGAGGCGCGCGAGAACGAGCGGCGGCAAGAGCGTACGCCGTTCTCCGCCAGGTCTGGCGGGCTCAAGTTGCAGCCCAATATCGGAATAAGCGAGCGGCGCTAGCTCCAAGGGCAGGAAATGCTCGCGTGGGACTTCCAGCATGCGCGCCAAGAGCTGCGGGTCGGTCACGTCGAAAGTCCGAATCTGGCAGTCGACCATGGTACGGCGGTGAACCGCCGATTGCGCCAAGCGATCCGCGATGCCGCCGTCCTCGAGGCGGGTGTCCTGCATGATTTCTTGTCGAGCCCTTTATCTTGCCAAGGCCTTTATCTTGCAAAGCCGTTTATCCGGCGGGACCTCGTGCGTTCGCGCCCCCCGCGCGGTCGATTTATAGATTTCCCGGCTTCCTCTGTCCATTAAAACGCCGGACATTTCCGGAGGCTGGACATTTCGCGGAGAAAGAGACGCTCGTCGCCTGA
Source organism: Hyphomicrobiales bacterium (assembly GCA_003244015.1). Classification (GTDB taxonomy): domain Bacteria; phylum Pseudomonadota; class Alphaproteobacteria; order Rhizobiales; family Beijerinckiaceae; genus Methylocapsa. The sequence goes on from QHBR01000269.1 coordinate 11,009, forward strand.
GCAAAGGATGCCCATAAGTGTTGCGCGGCGTATGCTCGCCACGGGCGCCAACGCTCGGCCCGCGCGAGTAGCTCGCTCGGGCTCGGCCGCTTCCCGTCTTCATCGGCCATGGCGCGAATCAGTCCAATGTCCGCCGCGGGGAAAGCGTCCGGCTCGCGCAGCTCGCGCATCGCGATATATTGTGCGGTCCACTCGCCGATGCCGGTCAAATTGCGAAGTTTCACAATTGCCTCTTCAAGGTTTCGTCTGGCGCCGAAAATCTCTGGATCGGCCACCACGGCAGCCGCCAAGGATGAGAGGGCCGCAGCGCGCGTCCTTGGCATGCCGAGGGTCGAGAGATCGACACCGGCCAGGCGTTCAGGACGGGGAAACGTGCAAGTGAGCCGACTGTTTCCGGTATCGGAGGCGGCAAGAGGCTCGCCGTAAGCCGCCACCAATTTCCCTGCGAGGTCAATCGCCGCTTTCACCGTAATTTGTTGGCCGAGCACTGCGCGGACAGCAAGTTCGAAACCATTCCACGCTCCTGGCACTCGCAGCCCGGGTCTCGCGGCGATCAACGGCGCAAGCGCCCGGTCCTCCGCCAAATGGGCGCCGATCACGTCCGGATCCGCGGCCAAATCGAATGCTCGCCGCAAACGCGCGATGATCGTCGGCAATGCAGATAGCTTCGGAAATCGCACCGTGGCACGCAGCGCATTGCCGTCAGCTGTCAGCACCGCAACTGTTCCGCGCGCACCGTTGATCTCGATCGTGCGCGCATAACAATTGTTCGAAACCTCTTCGATACCGGGAATGGCGCGGGCCTGTAAATAGGACAGCATCGCATGCCAGTCATAAGGCGGTCGATAACGCAAAAGAATCGTCACCTCGCCGCTTGCTCCAGCAGAAATTTCGGCAGCGTTGCTGCGGCGCAGGGCACCCGGCGCGCGTCCGAAAAGCTGCTGAAAGGTTTCATTGAATCGGCGGATGCTGCCGAATCCCGCAGCTAAGGCGATCTCAGACATTGGCAGACGCGTCTCGTGGATCAGCTGTTTGGCCAGCTGCACGCGTCGCGTTTGCGCAACTGCAATCGGCGATGCACCAAGATTCCTCCGGAACAACCGGCGAAGCTGACGCTCGCCTACCCCGAGCCGCTGGGCGAACGTCTCGACGTCCGCCTCGTCCAGCGCGCCCAACTCAATCAACGCCAGTGCCCGAGACACCGTATTCGAGGTGCCTCGCCATGCGCCGAGATCAGGCGCGGTCTCGGGACGACACCTCAGGCATGGACGGAAACCAGCTTCCTGGGCGGCTGCCGCGGAACGATAGAACGTGATGTTCTCGCTTCTCGGGGTCCGCGCGGGACACACCGGGCGGCAGTAAATTCCCGTGGTCTTGACGCCCGTGAAGAGCCGTCCATCAAAACGAACGTCACGGGTGCAAATAGCGCGATAGCAAGCGGCGTGATTGAGGTCCATCGATTCATGATCGCATCCTTGGCGTCCGATGTCTCGCGGCTTTCGGACTCGGTCGTTTTGAAGTAAAGAGTCGCGGATTGCGGTTACGTTCCATGGTTATCATCACCGCTGATCAGGTCCGAAAACGGCCAGCAGGCTGTGGTGAAATCTGACATAGACGCAATGACTGCGATAAACGGGACCACTGCTCATGCCAAATCTGATCTTCAATTTTGAACGCGTACCGACACCAACCGGGGACATGCTTGTTGCAACCGATGATGAAGGCTTTCTGCGTGCGCTGGATTGGGAAGACTACGAGACGCGGATGCATAGACTTCTGCGACTGCACTACGGCGATAACAACGTAACCCTGATCAATGCAAGCTCCGCGTCAGCCGCTCGCCGATCGATTGAGACATATCTGAAAGGCGATTTTTCGGCGATCGACAATCTCCCTGTGAAAACGGGCGGCACGGCATTTCAGCGCGAAGTGTGGGCGGCATTGCGCGCGATTCCAGCCGGTCAGACAGTCACCTATGGCGCACTGGCATTGCGGCTCGACCGTCCGAAATCAGTGCGCGCCGTCGGCTTGGCTATTGGTGCCAACCCGGTTGGTGTCGTTGTGCCCTGCCATCGCGTAATTGGCGCTGATGCAACTTTGACCGGATACGGCGGCGGTCTGGAGCGCAAGCGCTGGCTGCTGGAACACGAGGGCGTGCGGCTCCTGTCGAGGCGTCGCACCGGCTGACGACGCAAAGCTCGAAATCGCCCCTCAATTTGAGCTTTCACGCAAACCGAACAATTATTTGTCGTGAGGAAGAACATGAAAACCGCGCTTGCCTAGCGCGCATGCCGGGCGCGCGGGGTTTTGGCCTCGCGCCGGCCCTTTCATTGCCCTCATACCGGCGTCGCGGTACAACCCCAGGTTTCCAGCGCGAGGAGTTGGTTCATGTCCGAATCTCCAGTTGAACATTTCGAGCACGCCGAACACGCCGGGCATGCTTCTCTTTTGGGCGATCCATTTCTCACGCAAGTATCGGTCACGATTGCGATCCTTGCGGTCATCGCGGCGACCGTCGGCAGTCTCGAGACGCTCGAAACCGCGGATGCCATAGGCGACAAGAACGCCGCGGTGCTCTTGCAGAACAAAGCAACCGACACGTGGAACTTTTATCAGGCAAAAAGCATCAAGAAAAATCTTTACGCCATCGCCGCGGCAACCCCCGGGCCGGCGGCCGACGAGCTCAATAAACAGGCGGAAAAGTACGGCGCGGACGAACAGGAGCTCTTCTCCAAAGGCAAGGCGCTTGAACATCAAGCGGAGGAAAAGCTGAGGGACAGCGAACGGCACGAAAACCGCCATCATATTTTGACGGTTGCCGTAACGCTTCTTCATGTGGCGATCGCGATCGCGACCATCGCAATCATCGTGCGGGGCCAGCGTTGGCCGTGGTACGGTGCTCTCGTGCTTGGCGCGCTAGGCTCAATCGGCGCGGCCTATGCTTATTTTGTCTAAGCCGCACGGGACCGGAATAAGTTCCGGCCCCGAGTTTCTCATTCCGTGGTCCCGAGTCGGCGTTACCCTTTCAGACGCTTGTTGCACTCGCTCCAATAGCCGCCACCCTTTTGGATCCATTTCAGGCCGCCATTGGCATTGGTTGCTTTGTTCGCCTTATATTGATCGTCGCAGGTTTTCATGCGCGCCTTACCTGGCTTTTCATTGGCATAGGCAGGTGCAATGGCGGTGGGAAAGACGGCGGTGCCGGGCGTCGGGACCACGGCCGGCGCCATCGGCTTCGTCGTGGGTTTCTTGAGCGGATTGACCGGCGCTGGCGCTGGCGCGGCGACAACTGGCGCAGGTGCCGGGGGTGGCGCTGGCGCCGCGACGACGGGAGCCGGAGGTGGCGGCGGGGGTGGCGGCGCCGCGACAACGGGCGCGGGTGCCGGGGGCGGAGCAACCTCGGCCGCGGGCGGAGGTGCCGTGGCGGCGGGCGGGTTCGCCTTGGTTTCGGCCGAACACCGGCTATAAAATTGCGGCCAGGCTTCGCCGTTCAATGTCCCCGCCGCCTTGGCGGCCTGGTATTTTTCACTGCAAATGTGGCGTACGTCGAGAGGCGCTGCGGCTGCCGGCGCCGCCGCGGCCGCGGGCGGGTTCGTCTTGGCTTCCGCCGTGCACTTGCTGTAAAATTGCGGCCAAGTGTCACCGTTCAACGTGCCCGCCGCCTTCGCGGCCTGGTATTTTTCGCTGCATAGGTGGCGTACGTCTTGGCCCCAACTGTCGCTTGACAGCACCAAACTGAACACGGCCGAAGCCATGGAGAACCCGAGCAATAAGGAACGGCGAACCAACATTGGTATTCTCCTTGGAAGTCTTCATCGCGAGGCGCCCGGAGCCGATGCGGCAACGTAGCTTTTCGAGCCTCCCGCGAAATCCGCTGCAAGTCAAATATAAACCATAGGCAAGCAATCGGCGAAATTGCCCGGCCTTTCAGCGGCCGGCCGCAAACCGCGCGCGGGTAACCTGCCGCCCTGTCACGAAGCGGACACGATTGAGCCAGCAGATTTAGCCGCTCAGATATCGCCTCTGGCGGCGGCGACTTCCGCAGCAAAATCGCTTTCCTGCTTCTCGATTCCTTCGCCGAGTGCGTAGCGCACGAAGGCTTTCACGCTGACCGGTGTTCTGGCCATCTTCCCGGCATCCGTGACAACCTGGCCGATTGTCTTGCCCGCATGTTCGGCATGGATCGAGGGCTGATCGAGAAGGCAAACTTCCTTGAAGTATGTTTTTAGCCCCGACTCAACGATCTTTTCGAGCACATGCGGGGGCTTGCCCTCATTCTTGCCGGCAAGCACCGCTCTTTCTCGCGCGACGGCGGCCGGATCGAGGCCCGCTTCATCCAGAGCGAGCGGATTTGCCGCCGCGACATGAAGAGCGATCAAGCGTCCGAGCGGCGCCAGCGCTTGCGGATTGGCGCGAGACTCCAGGGCAACGAGAACGCCGATCTTTCCAAGGCCTTCGGATACCGCATTATGGACATATTGGCCAATGAACCCTTGGCCGGTATGCGCGGCGGCGGCGCGCCGCAACGTTATGTTTTCGCCGATCGTGGAGACGGCGTCGGCGATCGCGTCGCCGAGGGTCCCGCCGCCAGGATAGGCAGCGGCTTTCAAAGACTCGACATCGGTCGTGCCGGTTTCGACGGCAAGGCGCGCAATGTTCCTGGCCAGCGCTTGAAACTCCGTGTTCCTGGCAACGAAATCCGTCTCGGAATTGAGTTCGACAACCACCCCGTCGAAGCCGCGGATAAAAACGGCGACCAGCCCCTCGGCGGCGATCCTGCCGGATTTCTTGGCCGCCTTGGAAAGTCCCTTCTTACGCAGCCAGTCGATCGCCGCTTCGATTTCGCCGCCGGTCTCGCCGAGGGCATTTTTGCAATCCATCATGCCGGCGCCGGTCTTCTCGCGAAGATCCTTCACCATCGCCGCGGTGACGTTCGCCATATCGGTCTTCCTTCATCTTCCGGCAGGCGGTTCCGGGCGGCCGGCTCGCCGCCGGGGGGATCCGGAAAGCCCCAATCCAAAATCAAGAAATCATTCGGCTACTGCAGAAGCCGGTGCTTCAGCCAGCGACGAGACCGCGCGCGAGATCGATCCAGCCGTCGCGTTCGATGCGGCCGGCAAGCTTGAGATCATGATCGATCTTGGCGGCGTTTTCCGGCGTCATGGCGGCAATCTGCCAATAATGATAAATACCGGCATCGTTGAGCTTCTTGACGATTTGAGGCCCGATACCCGGCAATTTGGCGAGATCGTCGGGGGCGCCGCGCGGCGCGGTAAGAAGCTCGAAAACTTCTCCGGGCGAATCATGACCGTCGCCCACCGCGCCATCGCCGGCGGGCAGCTCCTCGGCGGCCGGGCGTTCCATTTCGCCCAAATCGACGCGGACCGAACCTTGCGCGCGCGAAATGCCGTCGATAGCCGCGCGGGCGGCGAGATCGCAGTAGAGGGCGATCGCCCGGCCTGCATCGTCGTTGCCTGGAATCGGATAGGTGATCCCGTCCGGATTGGAATTGGTATCGAGGATCGCCGCCACCGGAATACGCAGCCGCTGCGCCTCCTTGATCGCCAATTGCTCCTTGTTGGTATCGATCACGAAGATCAGATCCGGCGTGCCGCCCATGTCCTTGATGCCGCCGAGCGCCTTTTCGAGCTTGTCGCGTTCGCGCGATATCATCAGGCGCTCTTTTTTGGTCAGTCCGGCGCCGCCGCCGCCGAGCAGGTCGTCCACCTTGCGCAGGCGCTGGATCGAGGCTGAAATCGTCTTCCAATTCGTCAACATGCCGCCAAGCCAGCGCGAATTGATGTAATATTGCGCCGATTTTTTCGCGGCATCGACGATCGCGTCCTGGGCTTGCCGCTTGGTGCCGACGAAAAGCACGCGGCCGCCCCTCGCGACCGTATCGGAGATCGCCTTCAAGGCCTGATGCAGCAACGGCACCGTCTGGGCAAGATCGATGATATGGATGTTGTTGCGGGCGCCGAAAATGAACGGCGCCATTTTCGGGTTCCAGCGGTGCGACTGATGCCCGAAATGAGCCCCGGATTCGAGGAGGCCGCGCATCGTGAACTCAGGCAAGGCCATGGTTCATTGTTCTCCGGTTAAGGCCGCCGCGGAGCGTCATGGACCTCTCTATCCGACAGGGATCGAAAGGCCACCGGGAGCGGCCCTTGAAGCAGGGCCGCGCGTTCCGCGTGTGGAATGGAGGTGCTTATAGGACCCAGGACGCCCGAAGGCAAGGTACCGTCAACCTTGTGAACCGGTCCCTTGCTAGGACGAAGCCTTGGGTGTTTTATTCTGGTTCATGGCAGAAGCCGCGATGCGCGCTTGCCCCCTCAAAATCGATAGGAGCTCAATACAACCGCAATATCGATGGGTATCGTCTATGTGACGATTAATAAGCGTGAGCTTTGTAACGCTGCTCTCCGCGGCAGCGAACACTTTGCGGTGAGCTCTTGCCCTCAGCCCACGAGGTGCTCGCCCTGCGAGCGAATTCTGGAGGAGATCAGCATGAAGACCAATATCGTATCCGGTGCCACTCTCGCCGTTGCGGCGATCGCGCTTGCCATCGGCGGCCTGTCCCCCGTCCCGGCTTCCGCCAAGAAGGCGGCGATCGAGTGCATGGGTATCAACGCCTGCAAGGGCAAGAGCGCCTGTAAGACCGCGAACAACGCCTGCAAGGGTCAGAATGCCTGCAAGGGTCAGGGGTTCCTGCCGACGAAGTCAAAGGCCGCCTGCACCGCCAAGGGCGGCACCGTCGGCTGATCCATTTCGAAGACAGGCGGATTGCTTGATCCGCCTGTCTCCTTCTCGGACGATGGCGAATAGGAGCAATCTATGGAGCGGCCTTCCCCGCTGGGTTTCGGCCTCGGTCTGCGGCCGGTCTACTACCAGGACATCCTTGAGAAGAACCCGAGGGTCGACTGGTTTGAAGTGATTTCCGAGAATTTCATGGTTCCCGGCGGCGGCCTCTTGCGATGCTCGAGCGGATTCGCAACACCTATCCAATCGTGATGCACGGCGTCTCGATGTCGATCGCTTCAACCGCGCCGCTCGATTTCGACTATCTCAGGGCGCTCAAGAGCCTCGCCAGCCGTTTTCAGCCGGCATGGATCTCGGATCATTTGTGCTGGACCGGCGTGCACGGCGTCAATCTGCACGACCTCCTGCCCGTTCCCTATACGTTGGAGGCGCTGGACCACGTCGTCGACCGCATAAGGCGGGTCCAGGATTTCCTCGGGCGCCGCCTCGCGATCGAGAACGTGTCCAGCTACGTGACGTTCGCCGAATCCGAGATGGACGAATGGACGTTTATCCGCGAGTTGGCAGAGCGCGCCGATTGCTGGCTTTTGCTCGATGTCAACAACGTCTTCGGTTCGAGCTTCAATCATAGTTTCGATCAGGCAAGTTTTATCGGCGCCGTTCCGGCCGATCGCGTGGTCCAGTTGCATCTCGCGGGCCATTCGGAGGCGGGGACGCACAAGATCGATACGCACGATCAGCCGATCTGCGAGGAAGTTTGGTCGCTCTATCATGAGGTCTGCCCACGGTTCGGATCGATCTCGACGATGATTGAGCGCGACGACAACTTTCCGCCGTTCGACGAACTCATGGCGGAACTCGATCGCGCGCGAGCGGTCGCTGCTTGCGCGAGAATCCCAGCGCAGGGGGCCGCGGCATGAAGCTCGCCGAACTGCAAATGCGATTCCAGGCCGGAATAGTGGAAGACGATAACGCGATTCTCGCCTCGATCGCGGATTCGCGGAGGACGGATCGCGCGACCCTGTTTGAGGTCTATCACGACGCTTATCGCTTGCGTCTGGCGGAATTTTTGTCGAACGACTTTCCGGTTCTTCGGGTTCACATCGGCGAGGAAGCGTTCGGACGTCTTGTCGAAGACTATATCGAGTCGGCCCCGTCGCGTCAGCCGAACGCGCGATGGTACGGCACGCGCCTGCCCGATTTCATGCAAGAGACGGCGCCATGGCGAAGGAACCGGAGCGCCATTGATCTGGCGCGGTTCGAGCGCGCGCTGTCCGATGCCTTCGATGCCCCCGATGCTCCGATAAGCACTATCGATGCCTTGCGGGAAATCTGCGATGAAGACTGGCCGCGCCTCGCCTTCGAATTCCACCCGAGCGTCAGAATTCTCGATCTCGAAAACGGAACCGCGCAGATCTATGCGGCTCTCGCCGAGGAAGAAGAGGCGCCGGCCACCCAGCAAGGCGAGGAAGCGTTCATCTTCTGGCGCACCGATGGCCAGTCCTTCTATCGCCCTGTCGCGGACGACGAACGCATGGCGATGATGGAGGCAAGACGGGGCAAGATTTTCGGAGATATTTGCGCGCTTCTCGTTTTCCAGCGGAACGACACGGGCGTGACGCAGCGGGTCGCCGGCTTCCTCTCGCAATGGTTCGCCGACGGGCTCGTCACGCGATTGTCGCTCTCGGATTGAAGCACTCTCACCGGCAGTTCCAACTCGTTGCTCGGCCGGCCCCATCGGCGTTTGGCGTCTTGCGGACCAGCGAATGGCGTGCAAAGTCCTTTGCGCACGAGGTTAATGAGATGAAAGCGATGGACGTCGATGCAACCGTTCTCGCGCGGCGCGCGAAAATTGTCGCCGCCTTGCGAAGCATTGTTCCCGGCGAAGGCGTCATCGAGCAAGAGACCGGCCGGCGGCCTTACGAAAGCGACGGCCTGACCGCTTACCGGGCCTTGCCCATGGTCGTCGTTTTGCCAGACAGCGTCGCGCAACTGCGCGCCGTGCTCGCCTATTGTTACGCGCACAATGTGAAGGTCGTTCCGCGCGGCGCCGGAACCTCGCTCTCTGGCGGCGCCCTGCCGCTCGAAGACGGCGTTTTGCTTTCGATGATGAAATTCAACAAGGTCAAGGAGATCGATTTCGACAACCGCTTTGCCGTCGTCGAGCCTGGCGTCACCAATCTCGCGATTACCCGGGCGGTCGAGGCGCAAGGCTTTTATTATGCGCCTGATCCCTCCTCGCAAATCGCGTGCTCGATCGGCGGCAATGTCGCGGAAAATTCGGGCGGCGTGCACTGCCTCAAATACGGCCTCACCACCAATAATGTCCTGGGCTGCGAGATGGTGCTGATGACCGGCGAGGTCATAAGGCTCGGCGGACGCCATCTCGACCAAGCGGGCTACGATCTGCTCGCTCTTGTCATCGGCTCGGAGGGAATGCTCGGCGTCGTGACCGAGGTAACGGTACGCATTTTGCGCGCGCCAGAATCTGCCCGCGCCTTGCTGATTGCATTCGACTCCAGCGAATCGGCGGGGGCCTGCGTCGCCGGCATTATCGCAGCCGGCATTATTCCGGGCGGCATGGAAATGATGGACAAGCCCGCGATCCAGGCGGCGGAAGATTTTGTCCATGTCGGCTATCCGCGCGAGGCTGAGGCGCTGTTGATCGTCGAGCTCGACGGCCCTCCGGTCGAAGTAGATCATCTCGTTTCGCTCGTCGAGAAGATCGCTCTCGCCCATGGCGTTTCAAACTGCCGGATTTCCGCCTCCGAGGCCGAGCGCCACGCGTTCTGGGCCGGACGCAAGGCGGCTTTCCCGGCGGTCGGCCGCCTCTCGCCCGATTATTATTGCATGGACGGCACGATCCCGCGCAAGCAATTGGCAAAAGTTCTCACAGGGATCCGGGAATTATCGGAGCGCCATGGCTTGCGCGTCGCCAATGTCTTTCACGCGGGCGACGGTAATTTGCATCCTTTGATCCTCTATGACGCCAACAATCCCAGCGAACTTTTACGTGCGGAAGAATTTGGCGCGGATATTTTGCGGCTTTGTGTGAAGCATGGCGGCGTGTTGACCGGCGAGCATGGCGTCGGCGTCGAGAAACGCGACCTGATGCCAGAAATGTTCAACGACATCGATCTCGCCCAGCAAATCAACGTCAAATGCGCGTTTGATGCAAAGCAACTCCTTAATCCTGGAAAAGTCTTTCCGACGCTCCATCGCTGCGCGGAGCTAGGCCAGATGCATGTGCATGGCGGGCAATTGCGGTTCCCGGATATTCCGAGGTTTTAGCCGTGTGTTGTCGCGCCGATCGTACCAAAACGTTTCACGTGAAACGTTTTGGTACGATCGGCGGACGGGGCAAATATACTTTCGCAAGGCGGCGGCGAAGTGCGGCGCGGGGATTTGGAGCGAGCGAAATAATGCGCTAGTATCTAACTTTCGTCCTGGTATTTTTTAAAAATTTTCTTTCCGGCTAGACCAGAACCGAGCCTGCGCGGCGGTTAGTTGTTGGCAAGCGCGAGGCATGTCCGGGATTGGGATGATGCAACGATGAGGAGGAATGACGATGGACCGGATCTTGTTGATCGGCGGGGCAATGGTCGCGGTTGGGATTGCATTGGCGGCGGTTTTTATGCTCGTCGCCCGTCATGGAGCGACATTCGAGATGCTCGAAGATAGCGTTGTGCGCTGGATCGGGAAGGTGTGAGCGACTGTCGTTCTGGTCAACCGATTTGCCATGCTGATTTCGTTCGAACAAAAGCGTTGAGGATTGTCAGGAGCTGACGGAGGCAGGCGATGATGGCGACCTTTTTTGGCGTGCCGCGCTGGACAAGGCGCTGATAGGTTTTTTAACCACGGGGTTGTGCCGGATTGCGACGAGGCCCGCCATGGACAGGAAGTTGCGGACGGAAGTTCTTCCGCCTGCGAGCATTCGGCGGCCGCGCCATGCGCCGGAATCGCAATTGAACGGCGCGACGCCGACAAGGGCAGCGAGTTTTCGGCAGTCGAGGCCGCAAAGTTCCGGCAGATCGGCGATGCGGGTTCTGGCGGCAACGGGACCTACGCCTGGCACGGAGGTGAGGAGGTCTTCCGCCTCGCGCCAGGCGGGCGAGGCGCGCACGCCCGCGGCGACGTCGGCGAGTTCCTTTTCGAGGAAGGCGACATGGCGGCTCCCTTCGAGCCGTTTCGCAGAGATGCCGCATCCTGTGATTGTTTAACGGTTCCAGGGTTCGGCGGCCCGAGCAACAGCTGTTCCAGCAAGATACGCCCCATACGCTTTGGAGCGAAAATTATAGGAGAGCATCGTGCGGGAAATCCGCAGGCTACGTTCGACGTGGCGGGGGCTAAAAACGGGCCGTGGTCGAGATGACGTGACACTCGCAAACGAAAGAGCGAGACAACGGGAACATGAACTTCGATCCAAACCGGCGCACCAGCCCTCGACCCTAGCGGAAGGCCGGCACCGTTGGCGCATTGCCATTCAGAGCTACGCGTACTTCAAGGAGAAGGTAAAAGCATCAATGCTTTTTTTGCCGCGCAACGCTCAAAAAATCCGCTCATTCAGCCACAAGAACACGCTCAAATACACCGCCTGAAATGCCTATCGACTATGAGCTGATTAATACTTACTCGGGCTTGCGGAATAAGGCCCTGCCCACGATACCGGCCACCACGGCGCCAGAGACCGGCGCCAGCCAAAAGAACCAAAGCTGATCGACATATGCTTTGCCGGCGAAGATCGCCGGTCTGGTGCTGCGCGCGGGATTGACCGAGCCGTTGGTGACCGGAATGGCTATGAGGAGAACGAGGGTCAAGGTGAGCCCGATCGCGAGCGGCGCGAAGCCCGCCGACGTTGCCCCCAGAACGACCAGCACAAAAAAGAAAGTAAGAAGAGTCTCGATGATGGCGCAGGAAAGAAGATTGTATTGACCGGGGCTCAAATCGCCGTAGCCGTTCGAGGCGAAACCGCCAAGCACAAAACCCGGGTCGCCTTCCGCCACGATTTTGAGCACCGCCGCGGCGGCGATCGCCCCGGTAACCTGGAAAACGATGTAAGGAATGACATCGCTGAATGGAACCCGGTTTCCGGCCCATAGGCCTATCGTGATTGCCGGGTTGAAGTGAGCGCCGGAAATATGCCCGACCGCATAGGCCATCGTCACCACGGTGAGGCCGAAGGCCAGCGCGACGCCGAGAAAGCCTATTCCGAATTGAGGATAGGCGGCGGCGATGACCGCGCTGCCGCAGCCGCCGAAGGTTAGCCAAAAAGTACCGAGAAATTCAGCGACCGCGCGCTTGCCAAGATTCATTGGGTAAATCCTCCATCTGGGACGAATATCCAGGACGAAAACGTTTTGCCGCTGCGAAAGACGACGGCCGCCTTGGACGGGCTTGGCGTCATGAATGCGGCCGCCCCCGGCCGGGCGGCGATCATTTTCTCCTTCGCAATGGGGGCAGCGGCCTGGGTTATTCATCTCCCTCTTTCGCGCCCGTGCCAGCCGCTTAAGCTGACGCATTTTTATAGCCGTTTTCATTTCGCTCGTCGAGCCTGTCTTGAGCGCGGCAAAGAAAAAATCGGGTGCGCCGCGATTTTGCTCCCATTCGCGGGGTTTTTTATTTACTCGCTGCCGGCGAGCCTCGTCGAGAAATAGGCAATCGTCCGCGCATAGACGTCGGCCTTGTTCCATTCCTTGATGACGGCGAAATTGGCCGATCCCGGGGTCCACGCACCGCCACGTTGCCAGCCATAACTGCGAAGGAAATTAGCGGTCGAGGCCAAAACGTCGGGCGCGCTATGAATGAGATCGCGGCGGCCGTTGCCGTCGAAGTCGACCGCAAATTTAAGATAGGACGAAGGCATGAATTGGGTCTGGCCGACTTCGCCGGCCCACGCGCCGCGCGTGCTTTGCGACAGGTCGCCGCGCTGAACGAGCCGCAAGGCGTCCATGAGTTCCGTCTGGAACATGTCGGAGCGGCGGCAATCGTAGGCAAGCGTCGCCAGCGCACGTAACGTCGGCGTGTTGCCGGAAACCGCGCCGAAATCCGTCTCGAGCCCCCAGATCGCGACGATCACGGGGGCGGGCACGCCATAGGTCTGTTCGATCCGGGCAAAGGTCGCGGCGTATTGCTTCATTAAGCTCGCGCCCCGGCGAAGACGGTTGGCATTTACCATGCGGCTCGCGAATTGCTCGAAACTCTGCCGGAAGACACGTTGGCCATGATCCTTCGCGACGATCCCCGGATCGTAGGCGACGCCATCGAGCGCCCCGATCGCCGATGGAGAAATGCCGCTAGCCGCGGCCTCCCTCTTGAAGCTCGCGAGCCAAGCGTCGAATCCCGCCGGATCGCGGCAGGTTGCGGCTTCAACGGGAGCAAGCCACAGGAAGCAAACGATCAAACCCAAAAAGCGTATAATCGATCGCATGAAAACGACTCCAGCTGAAAAGCAAGAAGGACTATTCCTCGGGACGACGCCTGCGCAAGATTGCGGGCAGCGCTCGCGAGAGGTGCCGGCGCCCGATTTCGTTCAAGGCGGGCACGATCCCATCGTTAGCATGGGTGATTTGGTATTTGAACAGGGCTCTTGTGGGTTGCCCAGGATGATTTGATGAATAGCTCGAACTGCTTGAACTAACTGGAATATTCTGATTCGAATAAGGTTTTCTGATGCGGCGAGGCCTTGGCGATGCAATTGCAGACGATTTTGCGGGCTTGTTCGCGGCCCGCGCGGCAAAACGGGGACGCGCTGTCGATAGCTAATTAAGTTGGCCGGTTTTGGTAGCACATCATATGTCCGCTTCTTCTGTTTTTGTTCTCCTGTGGGAATGTGGTCAAGGCTCTTGCCTTGTCCACATTTCCACAGGCCGGCCGCCGAGCGGATTCAAGCGGCTTTTCGTTCTGGCGCCGGGACGCCTGTTTTGTCGTAGCGCCCAAGGCATCGCGGCCCGTGGAAAACGGCGGAGTCTCCGCAAGGATATTGGCGCACCTTCACCCGCGCCTTGACGAACTGGGCGCGCAGCGGGCTTGTCCCAGATTTGCAGCTTGAGCCGGTTGAACGGCACGCAATTGCCGTTGCCGGCCTGCCGCTCCCCCTGAACGCATAAAATCTAAGCCAGATCGACGCCGGGGATCGCCACGAAGGCCGAGCCCGCCTGCGCGGCCGCAACCGCGAATTTTGCATTATGCGCCGGAATATAGACCTCGCGCAGGAACAAGTTCGCCGCCTCGACCGTGACGATTCCGTTGAGCGCCAGTTCCTTGACCAGCCGATCCTGCAAGGTCTGGGACACCCGCGTCCTTTCGCCCGCGCGCCTAGCCCGCCGCTCGCATAGGGCGTCCTTGCGGACGCCCTATGCGGAGAGTAGGCCGCGATAGGCAGAAATCCAGGTCCATCGGTGACTCACCAGAACGCGACAAAAATACCGGCGGCAGTGGCGCAACAGACCAGACTGTATAGCCGAATCGATACCGCATCTTTATAGTGGCGAGCCGCACCCTCGCCGTAGCCCAGCAAGCAAATGAGCGCCGCGCCGGCAAGAATCCATGAAGCAGCCAAGATGCCCCCGAGCGGGAGCAGAAGTACCAGCGCACCGCAGGTGAACGCGAGGGCAGCGATCTGGGTGCCAACTCGCCAACGAATCTGTCCCGACGCAACCAGTTGCAAGCCATAGGCGGACCCGAGAACTTTCAGCATGAGAAAGACGCCGACGCCGGGCCAGAGCGGCCGGACGGCATCATAGGCCGGACCGAAAACGATCGGGGTGGCAAGCCGGCCGAAGACGATCACGCCGAGACCGGCGACAATGCCGAGGGCAAAGAACTCCATGTTCATGCGCCTCGCCAGGGACCGGTAGTCGTCCACCTTTCCGTTCGTATGGAGACTGGCCAGCGGAGGCATATAGACCGTCGCCAACATGCCCACGATCGGTATGGCGTTCTGCACGAGCCGGGTCACCACCACATAGCGGCCGACGGAAGCGGTGTCGACGAAGAAGGCAATGATCACCACGTCGATCTGACTGGTGGCATTCGACAGAATGAGATCGACGGCATACACCTTCGCCGCAACCAGAAGAGCGAGCCCGTCGCGAAAGATCCCGCGTGCCGTCGTCCGGAATCCGGCCAGGGTTTCCCGGATCGCGTGGAGCGCCGCAACGAGATAAAGAGCCCGTCCGGCCGCGAAGGAAAGCGCCGTGAGCAGCACGTCGCGGGTCACGATCGCCGCGACGACCACCAGGGCGACGGAGACGATGGTCGTCCACGCTACGATGATCATTTCCCTGTCGAACAACGACCGGACGCGCAGACCGATCAGGGCGTGGTCGGCGGTCGCCGCCAAGAAGTAGCCGATGATGGTGAGCGCGGCCGCGCGTTCCTCGTGGGCCGAAAGTCCCAATAGATGCACCCAGACCAAACAGGGCAGAAGGAGCATTGCACTGAGGAACGCTTTGACAATCACGTCGAGCGATATCAGCACGTCGCGCCGCTCCGGCTTGGCACTGCCCCAACGCATGACATAGGTGTTCATGCCGAAATCCGACACGAACGAAGCCAGGGCCGCGACCGTGATAGCGGAACCAACGACCCCGAACTGATGCGGACCGAGGAACCGCACCTGGACAAGAAACGTTATCAGCCCCCCCCCGAGCCGCAGAAACGTTGTCAGGACAGCAAAGAATTTCGACCAATGGATCGAACGTGAGGCTCTCGTCATCGCGCGGGAGCCGCCGATCGAACACCATTTCGCGCGCCCCCGGCCCGTAAGGGTCTGCTCATGCCATAGCCGAGGCAGAGGGCTGCGACAAATTCCAGCAATTCGCTGGTGAACGGCGACGACGCGGTCGAAATCGCCAAGATCAGCAGCAGTAACGCGAGGCACAAACGGCGCAAGGCCTCATCGGTGGAGGTTGCATTCGGATCACGATAGAAAAGATATACGCTACAGGACACTAGGAAAAGCAGGAAAAAGATGACGCCCAGCGCACCGCCCTCGGCAACGTACTTTGCCCAGCCCATATCCATGAGGAAGCTCGGAAATTCCGGACTTCCTCCATAAAGCAAATAGATCCCATAATCGTAATACAGTTGGCTGTAGTTGCCAAATTGGGCGGAGGCCGCGCTTCCGAAAGTCCCCCCTCCCGATCCGAGCGGGAAATGCTCGGCCGCGATGCGGAAGGACGCGTCCGTCATGCCGGCGCGTACATTGTCAATGGAATTGCTGCCGTAGAACATGCCGACATGATCCAAGATGGCGGTCCCCAGCTCCGTAAAGTTAAGCACGAAAGCCGCAACGCCCGCCAGCGCCGCAAGTCCCACGCCGAGCGAAAGAAATCCTGAGCGGTTCGGACGAAAGATAATCAGGAGGCCGACAAAGCCACCCACTATCTCCTTGAACGACAAAAGGCGACAGAGGAGCATGACAAACAGCGCGCAGAGCACAAGGTCAAGCGTCCGCTTCCGCAGCCGGTAACGCGTTGCGGCCGCAAAGACGCCGAAGGCATTGAGCCATGCGACTTCGATGTGGTGCAAGAAAAGCCCTTGCGGCTGCACAAAAGCACCCTTCACTTCCAGCGTACCGCCCTTGATGCTCACGCCCGTGTTCAGATCGTAGAAAATGAAGGGAATGTTGATCAGGCACAGAATGATGATCAGAATAGCAAGACTTTCAAATACCTGCGTCGCGCTGCCCGTCTTCTGGAAAAGCCATGCAAAAGCAAAGGTCATAATGGCGAGCTTGGAATCAAGAAAAATAGTTAGTATTGCGGAAATTGGTTGGGAAACACCCTTATTGGGGACAATAATCGCTCCGAGCATAAGAACCGCGCAGAAACCAAGCATAGACAGGGCGGGCAGCCAAGACCTCGGGTCTTGGAGATACAAAAAGGCGAGGGGTAGCACAATAAGGCACGTGATTTTATCGAGCAGCGAAGTTTCGTACTCCTGAGCTAACGCCAGTCTGATGTAGTGGATTGCCAAATAGAGATTGAAGAACCAGATCGTCGCTAATGCGCCGGAACGCATGACCGGCTTGTCGCGCCGCAAGCCTTTGCGAACGGAGCGCACGTCCGGATCGGACAGCGGCCCTCTGACAACCCCATAATTTGTTAGTTTGCGCAGGTTCACATCCCTATGCAGCATATTCGTTGAGGTCAGCGATGCTTCGATTCGAGGCAACGTAACAATATCTGCCTGAACGCGGAAAAATAGTCATGCGGTGTGAATGTGGCCGCATATTGCTTTGCAGACACCGTGAGCGCGGTTCGCCGCTCCTCCGGTTCATTCATAAGATTTTCGATTGCTCTGGCGAGCGCAGCTGGATGCCCGGCCTCCACGGCGATCGCGGTCACGCCATCGATCAGAGACCCCTCCAACCCCAGCACATCGGAAGCAACGACAGGGACCCCGGCCGCGATCGCGGCCGCGAGTCGACTCTGGCCGTTACTCTTCAAAGTCTCCTTAAGGCAAAGGGCACAGATCGCGGCGCCAGCAAGGAGTCGTTGATATTCGACGACGGTGATTTCGCGGAAAACTGTTGCACGCCCGTTCTTGTTGAGAGCGGTAACGCGCGGAAGGTCCTTGCCCGAGCACGCGACGATGAGAGGCCAATTTCCGAAATGCGCCGCTTCGAAAAGCGTCTTATAATCACAGCCATTGCGCCCGCCGGCGAAGACATATCCGCCTCTCGTCGCGCTGGTCGGATTCGAGCGCAACATTGCCTTGGTGGGAATGCAACTCCCGTTGTGGACCTTGCTGTCCCACTCTGAAAGCGGCCACAGAACCACATGGAGCACGTCGTCCGGAAGGCCGTAGCGCTCCATGAATATCTGTCGCTCCCGGTTTGTGAAAACCTGAGCGGCTACAACGGACGCCCGCATACAGGGCCCGATGACATATTTGTAGACAAAGAGAATGGCCGCCGCGACGATGGGACCTTTCTTCCCAACCTCGATATCGATGCACTCGAAAATGAAGATGTTGCGATTGCGCAAGATCGCCTGCAGGACACAGATCAGGCGCCCATACCGAAACCAATCCGGCGCAATGAGCGAGAAATCCCGGCCGAGCCAGATCAGAAGCAGTGCCCGCAAGACGGAAAAGCGCAGAAGAAAACGCGCAAAGCGCGGTCCAATCTTTTCCTCAGCGTATTTCTCGAACGGGCACGCTATGCCATCCAGTTCCGAAAAATACCAAAAGTCGCACAATACCTGCTTTTTTTTGATATTTGGCATCCTTGAATCAGCTCCCCTCGGTTAAACTACGCGCGATGGCTTGCTTTTGGCGCACGCCAAGCGTTACCGTGCGCATACGCCATCATGCTCGACAAAGGGCCCACAGGAAGTTAACCAACACGCGTTCGACCCCCCCGCCATCAGAGCAATCGAGGGTTCAAGTTACGTGTCATACGTCGCTTAACAACGACGAATGCAATCCTAGAAACTTTGATTGAAATCATGACACACGCGACGATCGAAGTCCACCCCCAAGCAGGCCCGCCCACGACGAGGAACTCAGGTTAATCAGGATTTTGCCGTGACGAAGCGGAGCTGATTGGTCCGGCGCTCGGAACCGAACCGGGCGCCAGCATGAACGATACGGCCGGTTTCAGCGATTTCACCACAAACGTTCAGATGATCCCGTTTAGCTTTCAGGGCGAGAGCGGCATTTTCGTCCATTCGATGTATCTCGACAACGAGGCGCCAATCGTGGGCGGGCGCGAAATCCGGGGATTCCGCGGAAACAGGCGCGTCCCAAGTTTTCCCACGAGAGCAAGGTGCTTGCCGGCATGCTGCATTTTGGCTCGGTGCCCTGCGCCGCCGGCAGCATGAGCTATAAGCACAAGGAGCTCGACTCCGGCCCGGTCCTGCGCGAACTCGTTTGCCCAAATTTCCTCATCAAGATCGTCCTGCATGTGAATGGCGGGCCACGCGTTTGCGAGCTTGTGCGCTATCGCTGGCAAGATGTTAGGCTCACGGGCGCCTGGAGCGGACCGGCGGCGCCTTAACTATTGGCCCATGCGCTGGGCAATGTCGCGAAACTTCCGGTCCTGAATGTGCTCTCCGGCACCAATTTCGTCGCCGATATGACGCTCGGCCCTTGGCGAGGTCGTGCATGATTATTTGGCGGATGGCAACGAGGCGCCGGCGCAACACCCTTCCCTAGCGGCGGAGCCCGCGCAATGAGTGAAATGCGTCCGCCGCGCGCAAAGGCGCGCCGCGACGATATTCCGGCCATACCATGGCCCCGCGCTCTACGATTCCGAAGCAATTAATGGATCTCCTGCAAGGCCACAGCGGGCGCGGGGAAGATCAGATCGCGACCTGCCGGCCGATTTCGACGACGCTGTCGCTAGGGAGCCTGAAGAAATCGCTGACATGCACGGCGTTGCGCTCCATCGCGGCAAAGAGAGCCTCCTCCCATTTGGCTAGACCCTTCCTGTCCTCCCGGTGAACGATCGTCTCGTGGCCGACGTAATAGGTGACGTCGTCGAGATCGAGGGCGCAGCCTTGCGCCTGCGCCTGTCGTAAAAGGACAGGAATGTCCGGCCTCTCCATGAATCCATATCGCGCCGTCGCGCGCCAGAAATTCGGCGCGACCTCACTCACAGACTGGCGCTCGGACTCTTTGACCCAGGGGATGGATTCGGTCACGACCCTAAGAACGAGAAGCTGCTCGTGCAAGGCACGATTGTGCTTGACGTGCCAGTCCATGACCGGCGGCGTGCCGCTCGAGGTCCCTGTGAGGAAAACCCCGGCGCCCGGAACGCGCGGAATCTTCCGGGATTCGACCATGCCCATGAACTCGCCGATCGGAACGAGCCGTTCGCTCACATTCCGTGTGACCGCCGTCGATCCACGATGCCAGATCAACATGACGCCATAGACGAGGCCCGCCAGAAGCAACGGAACATATCCTCCGTCGGCGACCTTCACGAGATTTGCGAGGAAGAAGCTGGCATCGACCCAGAGGAAGGCGCCGGCAATCGCTCCGCTTGCGAAGAGGCTCCATCCCCAAACCTCACGCATGGCGATGAACAAGAGCGCCGAGGTCATAAGCATGGTCGCGGAAACAGCGATGCCGTAGGCGGCGGCCAGATTGTCGGACTTGCCGAAGAACAACGTCAGGCCAACCGTGACAATCATGAGCAGCCAGTTGACGACGCCGACATAGATCTGCCCGTAGCCTTTCTCGGACGTCTGGGTGATTTGCAGTCGTGGCAGCCAGCCGAGCTGGATCGCCTGGCGGGTCATCGAGAATGCTCCGGTGATGATCGATTGGCTGGCGATAATCGTTGCAAGCGTTGCCAGAATGACGAAGGGAATGAGCAATGACTCGGGACACAGCCGGTAGAAGATATTGTCGGCGGTCGAAGACCCTTCGAGAACGATCGCGCTCTGACCGGCATAATTCAGGATCAGACTCGGGAAGACCATGCCTGACCAGGCAAGCCGGATCGGCCGGGGGCCGAAATGCCCCATATCCGCATAGAGCGCCTCGGCCCCGGTCACGCACAGGAACACACCGCCCAGAACGACAAAGCTCGCGTAACCGTTCGACAACAGATAGCGAAGCCCATAGAGGGGATTTAGGGCGGCAAACACCGCCGGATGGCGCATGACCCCCGATAGGCCGAGCATCGCGATCGACAGAAACCAAAGACCCATGATCGGGCCGAAGGCCTTGCCAATCCGCGATGTGCCGAGGGGCTGTATCGCGAAAAGCGCGACGAGAATCGCCACCGCGGCCGGCAAGATGTAGGGCTTCAAGGCCGGCGCTGCGATGTTGAGGCCTTCGAGAGCGGAGAGAACCGAGATGGCGGGGGTAATCGCGCCATCGCCGTAGATCAACGCGGCGCCAAACAGTCCGACGGCGACGATTGCAGGCCTTTGATGTTTCTTGATGCCGAGCAGCGACATGAGGGCGAGAATGCCGCCTTCGCCGTCATTTTCGATGCTCATCGCGAAGATCACGTATTTCACGGACGTGATGATGATCAGCGTCCACAGGATCAGCGAGAGGACGCCAAGGACGGCGCCGGGCGTCGGCATGCTGCCGGTCAGGTCGAGAACGGTCTTGAGCGTATAAAGCGGGCTCGTGCCGATGTCGCCGAAGACGATTCCGAGTGCGGACAGACCCATCGCCGCCAGACTCGAACGAGCGCTCGGGCGAGTGGCATCAGGCTGTGGGATTTTGGGAGCGACTTGCTGCATCGGTTAGCCGCACTAACTGCATGTCCTAACGCAACGCGTATATCAACAAGACTTGATTTTTCCAATCCGACAGGAAGGAGCTGGACCCGGCCCGGTCCTGCGCGAACTTGTCTGCCCAAATTTCCCTATCAAGATCATTCTGCATGTCGATGGCGGGCCACGCATTTGCGGACTTGTGCGCTATCGCTGGGGGGATGTTTCGCTCAAAGGGGCATCGAGCGGACCGGCGGCGCATCAATTATTTGCCCATGCGATGGGCAATGTCGCGAAATTTCCGGTCCTGAATGTGCGCTCCGGCACGCATTTCGTCGCCGATGTGACGCTCGGCATGGGCGAGGTCGTGCATGATTATCTGGCCCGGGGCCGAGAGGGCCGGTTCAGAACCCTCCCCCGCGGCGGAGCCCGCCCAATGAACGAAATGTGTTCGCGGAAGGCAAACGCATTGGGTGATATTTCGGCTACTTGGCGCTCGGTTGCGAGGCAGTCTGCGCGGCGTTCGTTCCTTCAGGCCAATCGCGGCCGCGGAAGGGATTCCCGTCACCGGAAAAACTGGCGGCGGTTCGTCCCGCGGAGCCCGTGCAAGGCCCCCAGAGGGCGGCGATGCGGCCCCGCGCTTGATCGATGAAGACATCTAACACCGTTGTGCTATTATACGAATGTACCCAATCATCATCTGAGGCTCGCTGCACAATGTACAAGCTTGAACTTCACCATGAGAATTTGAACAACAACCGGATTATTGCAGACGCAGATCGAAGAATTGTGGAGAAAAAAGCTCGCGCATGGGAAACAGCCAGGGGCGTGACGGTTTTAGCGAAAGAGGCGGCAAATGATCAAACTGCGAAGGCAGAACCGACCATCGCAGAGTTAGAGCGGGTATTGATAGATGCACTTGAGCATCCCGGTATATTTGAATGGCACAATTTAAAATTTAACGACGCCTATAATCAAGCCCCGCCGGAACCGCCGATTGCTCCGGATTTTCCTCCCGAACCTCAAGCATCCGAGTTCATCCCCAAAACGTCATTTTTCTGGAGAGTATGGCAAGCCGAGCGCGCGTTTCCGGCTCACCATATGGAATGGCAAATCGAGTGCGAACGCCTAAGGCAGCAAGCAGCCGTCGCTAAAGCAAGGTATTTGGCACAGCTGCAAGAGTGGCAAAAAGCCCGCGACGAACTCGGAGAAGATGCTGCGTTCCGGCAAGCATATGATAGACTTTGCGCGCGTCATTCGGCAGGAGACTCGGCGGCAATTAAGGATATTTGTGACATTATCCTGCGCAATTCAAAATATCCAGACTACTTTCCAAGCGACTGGAACCTGGATTTCGATTTGCAAACTGGAACATTATTTATCGAATTTCGCTTGCCATCGATTGCGGAGATGCCGACGTTCAAAGAGGTAAAATACGACATTTCCCGGATGCATTTGTAGAATTTCGTCTGTTCGAAAGTTTATCGATGCCCTTTACGATTCCGTCGTTTATCAAGTCTGCGTGCGGACACTCCACGAGCTGTTCTCTAATGATAAAATCCAAGCCCTAAAGGCAATCGTCTTTAACGGGTGGGTCAAATAAATCGATCCCGCAACGGGCCACGAAACCCAAGCCTATATTGTGACGGTGCAAGCGCTCGCCGAGCATTTCAGCAAAATTAATTTAGCCGCAGTCGATCCAAAGGCATGCTTCCGCTCGCTGAAAGGAGTTGGAAACACGCAAGTGCAGGCCATGGTGCCGTTGCAACCGTTGCTTCAACTGTACCGGACCGACCGTCGGTTCATGCCAATGTGGATGTCACCTCCCGCCGTGAACTTAATAAGCAACCCCAGCTAATGCCCCACACGGCATTTGGTACCCCGCGTGGCCTTGACCCAATCACGCGCGCGTTGCTCGGGATTGGCGTTCCGATAAATGTCGGTCACTACCGCCGCGCTATCCGCTCCGGCTTCGAGTGCAGCTCCGGCGCGCTCCAGGGTGATACCCCCAATCCCAACGAGGGGTATCTTGCCTATTTTCTTCTTCCATTCCGTAATGCGCGAAAGACCCTGCGGCGCGAAGGCCATGGCTTTCAGGATCGTGGGATAGACCGGCCCAAGCGCGATATAATCCGGGCTTGTAGCGAGAGCACGCGATAGCTCGGCTTCGTCATGCGTCGAGACGCCAAACCTCACCCCAGCTCGGCGGATCGCGGACAAATCCGCCGTCGCGAGATCGCCCTGGCCGAGATGGATGAAATCGCAGCCGGCATCGATTGCTTGTTGCCAATAATCGTTGACGACGAGTTTTGCGCCGTAGCGCTCGCAACGCGCCTTGGCCTCCTTGATCTCCGCGCGGATCTTTGCGTCAGGTTGATTTTTGATCCGCAGTTGCACGAGCCTGACGCCGCAAGGCAAAAGCCGCGCGACCCAGGCCGCGCTGTCGACGATCAAATAGAAAGGATCAAGCACGCGCAAGATCGCTGAAAGCACGTCCGATCACTGGCGTGGATGGTGCGGCCATGTCCCGCTCGTGCATCAAACCGGCGCGATAGCCAAGCCGCCCGCCCTCGACCGCAAGCGCGAAGGCGCGGGCCATTCTTGCGGGATCGGCGGCTCTGGCAATCGCCGTGTTCGAGAGGACTGCGTCAAAACCCATTTCCATCGCCGCCGCCGCATGCGAGGGCGCGCCAATCCCGGCATCGACGATCAGCGGCACATTTGGAAAATGCGCACGTAGCGATTTTAGCGCATAGGGATTGTTGAGCCCGCGCCCCGAGCCGATGGGCGAGCCCCAGGGCATCAAAACTTCGCAGCCCGCGCCGAGGAGCTTTTCGGCCGCGACAAGATCCTCGGTGGTATAAGGAAAAACTTGAAACCCTTCGCGAGTGAGCGTTGCCGCCGCCGCGACGAGACCGAAGACATCGGGCTGCAAACTGTCATCCTCGCCGATGACTTCGAGCTTGATCCATGGCGTGTCGAAAACCTCGCGCGCCATCTCCGCGGTGGTCACGGCTTCCTTCACGCTGCGGCACCCGGCGGTATTGGGCAAAACCCGGACGCCAAGTTCGCGGATCAGCGCCCAAAAACGTTCGCCCGCCCGGCTGCCGCCGGACTCGCGCCTTAGCGATACCGTGACGACCTCCACTTTCGCCGCTGCAATCACGCGAGAGAGAATCGCGGGCGAGGGAAATTGCGCGGTCCCGGCAAGAAGCCGCGAGGAGAATTCGACGCCGTAGAGTTTGAGACCGTCCGCACCCATATCTGCCACGCCCATGTCAGCCTCCTTGGCGCGGCACCAGAATCTCGACCGCGTCGCCCTCTTTCAGTGGTGTCTTGCCGCGATCGGTCTTGCGGACGAAATTCTGATTGAGCGCGGTCGCGATGGCGCCGTCCTGGTAATCGAGTTCGCGCAACAGCGCGGCAAGCGTTGCCGCCGCGACGTCAAGCACTTTGCCGTTGACGTGGATGCGCATCCATGACCTCCGGAAAATAGGCGTCTTCGAGCACGGTTTGCACGGCCCGCCGGGCGAGCGCGGGCGCCAGCAAAAAGCCATGCCGGTAAAGGCCGTTGACATAGATCTTGCACCCATCGCGGCGGATTCTTGGCAGATTGTCGGGAAACGCCGGCCGCACGCCCGCTCCCGTCTCGACGATTTCCGCCTCGGCCAATGCCGGATGCAGGCAATAGGCGGCGCCAAGCAATTCCAACATGGCACGCGCGGTGATCCGGCCTGCCGCCTCGTTTTCGATCATCGTCGCGCCAATCATAAACCGCCCATCGCCGCGCGGCACGACAAAGACCGGATAGCGCGGATGCAGGAGCCGCACTGGCCGCGTCAGCGCGATCTCGCGGGTAGAGAGAACCAGCATTTCGCCCTTGACGCCGCGCAAATCGGGCAGGGCGTCTTGTGCCGCGAGGCCGCGGCAATCGATTGTCCAATCGGCACGTTCCGGTGCTTGCGTCGCATCCACGCCATAGCGCAGCGCGACATTGCCGAAACTCGAAAGGCGGGCTGCGAGAGCTGCCATCGCCGCGCGGGGATCGAGATGCGCTTCGGATGGAAAAAACAGCGCTTCCTCGAAGCGCCCTGCAAGATCGGGTTCGAGCGCCGCGATCCGCCTCGCATCGATGTATTCATATCCGCTGGTGCGGCGGGCAAATTGGGAAAGCTCGGGTCTATCCCGCGCGGGCGCGGCGACCAGCGTTCCTCGACGCGCCGCGACGGGCACGGTTGCGGTCCAGAATTCGAGCGATTCGAGGCCGAGTTCGAAAACAAGTTTTTCCGCGCTTTCGGCTTCGCACCAAGGCGCCAGCATGCCGCCCGCGAGATAGGAACAGCCAAGGCCCGGACCCTCGCGGCATTCGATGAGCTCGACATCGCAACCCGCGCGGGCGAAATCGAATGCGATGGTCAAGCCCACGATGCCCGCGCCCAATATTCGAATGCGCACGACCTTACCCATCTGCGTCTCGCCGAGGCCAGGCAAAACAGATGCGAACGGACAGGTTTTTGTAAGGAAACATCACGTGACCATCCCTACGCCAGTACGAGCTGGATCAGGTTCGAAGGGTCGCGGGGCCGCTTTTAAAAGCGCCGCCCGCCTCTCAGCCCCCTGCCGGGGATCCCCTAGGTTTTCGCTTGCTTAATTAGGCCCGCGGGCGGTCTGCGTCAAGGCGCTTGGATGTCCGCCTGTAGCGGAAGGCGCGGGCTTCCCTTGCGTTTCGATCCCGGCTATGGGAACGCAACGCGCACTTCCTTCGACCGGGACAACCATGAAAGCCGTCCACGTCCTGAATGGGCCGAACCTCAATCTCCTCGGCACACGGGAACCGGAAACCTATGGCCATGCGACTCTCGCGGAAATCGAGGCCCGGCTTTGCGCGCGCTGCAACCCGCGCGGGATCGCTTTGCATTTTCGCCAATCGAACCACGAAGGCGACCTCGTAACCTGGGTGCAGGAAGCTGGCCGCGCCGGCGAGCCAGTGATCTTGAATGCCGGGGCCTTTTCGCATACGTCGATCGCGCTTTACGATGCGATCAAGGCAGCGAGTGCGCAAGTCATCGAGGTGCATCTTTCGAACATTCACGCCAGGGAAGACTTTCGCCGCCGCTCGATGATCTCCCCCGTCGCGCGGGGCGTGATTCTGGGGTTTGGCGCCTTCTCCTACGATCTCGCGCTCGAAGCATTTCTTGCCCGGGCCGAAGCGGCAGGCAAACCTTGACCAGCTATCTCGTCAAGCAATTCATGAAATCAGTTAGTCTTGATTCTGTGCTGCACAGAAACATCCCGGGCAACGGCGTAAACGAGAGTAGAAAAAGATGAAATATCCGGAGCCAAAACCGGACGGAGGCCCGGCGGCGACCGCAATCGACACGGAATTGGTCGAGATCCTGGCACAGCTCGTAACCCGTCTCGGGCTTTCCGAGATTGAAGTCGCGAAGGGCGAATTCAAAATCCGCGTCGCGCGGCAGGTTTCCGCCGCTAATATCCAGCCAGCCGTGACCTCGCCGCAGCCCGCCACGCCGGGCGCGGCGGGCACCGCGGCTCCGGCCGACGGTCCGGGCACGGTAAAGTCGCCGATGGTCGGAACCGTTTACTTGCGTTCCTCGGCGGACGCCGCCCCGTTTGTCGAGGTCGGCGCGCAGGTGAAGACAGGCGACAAGGTTCTTCTTGTCGAGGCGATGAAAACCTTCAACGAGATCCTCGCTCCCCGCGCCGGCACGGTGACGGGCATTCTGGTCGAGGACGGTCAGCCCGTCGAGTATGGCCAACCGCTGCTCGTGATCGAATAAGGCCGCGTAGCCGGTGGACCGACATGTTCGAAAAGATTCTGATCGCCAATCGCGGCGAAATCGCCTTACGGATTTTGCGCGCGGCCAAGGAGCTCGGCATCGCGACCGTGGCGGTCCATTCGACGGCCGACGCCCATGCGATGCACGTGAAACTCGCCGACGAATCGGTTTGCATCGGGCCGCCGCCCGCGCGCGATTCCTATCTCAACGTCCCAGCACTTCTCGGGGCTTGCGAAATCACCGGCGCCGAAGCCCTGCATCCGGGCTATGGATTTCTCGCCGAGAACGCGAGGTTCGCGGAGATTCTCGCCGACCATCACATCGTTTTCATCGGCCCCAAGACGGAGCATATCAGGCTCATGGGCGATAAGATCGCGGCCAGAACGACGGCTATCCGGCTCGGCATTCCCTGCGTGCCTGGCTCGCCCGGCGCGGTCACCGGCGATAAGGAGGCGGCGGCGATCGCCGTGGCGCTTGGTTTTCCGCTCCTCGTAAAGGCGGCGGCGGGCGGCGGCGGACGCGGAATGAAAGTCGCCCGCACCGCGAACGATCTTCCGGTCGCGCTCGAAATGGCGCGGATCGAGGCCAAGGCGGCTTTCGGCGACGACACGGTCTATCTCGAAAAGCTTCTCGAAAAGCCGCGCCATATCGAAATCCAGGTTCTTGGCGATGGCCACGGCAAGGCTGTTCATCTTGGCGAACGCGATTGCTCGTTGCAGCGCCGGAATCAGAAAGTCTGGGAGGAAAGCCCCTCCTCCGCCCTCAACGCGTCGCAGCGCCTAGAAATCGGCGAAATTTGTGCAAGCGCGATGCGTGAACTCGGTTATGCCAGCGCCGGCACCATCGAGTTTCTCTACGAAAATGGCAAATTTTATTTCATCGAGATGAATACAAGGATCCAGGTCGAGCATCCGGTAACCGAAATGATCACCGGGGTCGATCTCGTCAACGAGCAGATAAGAATTGCCGCGGGCTCCCCCTTGACGTTGACCCAGACAGAAGTCGTCTTTCAGGGACATGCGATCGAATGCCGGATCAATGCCGAGCATTCCGCAACCTTCCGGCCCTCGCCGGGCAAGATCGCCTATTACCATCCGCCAGGCGGCCTTGGCGTGCGGGTCGATAGCGCGGTATATGCCGGGTACACGATTCCGCCAAACTACGATTCGCTTGTCGGCAAGCTCATCGTGCATGGGCGCAACCGCAACGAGGCGCTGATGCGGCTTCGCCGCGCGCTCGATGAATTCATTATCGACGGCATCGATACGACAATTCCCCTGTTTCAAACATTGGTGCGCAATGCCGATATCCAAAATGGGCTCTACGACATCCATTGGCTGGAGAGGTTTCTTGCGCTGGGCGGGATGGACGAGGAATCCGCGTAATGTCTCGGCCGGAACTGCCGCGGCCGTAAGGACGCGCGTGGCTATGTCCCGGCCGAGACATTACGCGATATAACAGACGCTGCGCAGGATAACACAGAATGGAGCGGGTGGAGGGAATCGAACCCTCGTATTCAGCTTGGAAGGCTGCTGCTCTACCATTGAGCTACACCCGCATGCTGTCTCATATCTACCGCATAGCTTTGTTTTTCCTTGCATTCTCGCTCGACGCTTTGTACATTGCGTCTCATAATGCCTCCCTGCAAAACGTCTCACAGAGTGCCAAAAAAAGTGCCAAGA
>QHBR01000168.1 GCA_003244015.1 Hyphomicrobiales bacterium
AATGAATCAGACCACTAGACCCCTTTGGTGGTTCCGGAACGACGCTCATCGCCGCGCAGAAGTCAGGGCGGCTCGCGCGGCTGATCGAATATGATCAAGCCTATTGCGACGTCATTCTCCGGCGGTTTGAAGCCGTGACTGGCGCCTCCGCCATTCTGGCGCGGACGGGACAGACATTTGAGGATGAAGAAAGTGCCAAGGCGAAAGCGCTTGGGGACCTTGGACAATGAGCGACAAGGACAACGCCGCTGGGTGCAACTATCGAAATCCGCCCGCCCAGCATCGCTTCCGCAAGGGCGTCTCCGGCAATCCGAAGGGACGACCGCGCAAACAACACGCTCTCGTGAGCACTAAAGTCGGCGGCAAACCGGGCATTGGATTCGAAGACCGCATCAAAACGCTCGCAATTGAGGAAGCCTATCGGCTGATTACGGTCCGTGAAGGCGAGCGAACGGAAAGGATCCCAGTCATTCAGGCGATCCTTCGCAAGGTCGCCGTTGCTGCCGCGAATGGTAATGTACGGGCGCAGCAAAATTATCTGAACCTGGTGACAGGCGCGGAAGCCGCCCGACGCGAAACTACTATGGAAATGCTCAATGCCGCTGTCCAGTATAAGGAACGCTGGCATTGCGTCCTGGCCGAACGCGCCCGAACTGGCGCGACCGGCCCGGAGCCGGTTCCTCATCCCGACGACGTCATCATCGACGATATCACAGGCGAGGTCCGATTCGCGGGCCCGATAATGGAGGAGCAAAGACAAGCGCAGGATTGGATGCGCGCCAATTGGCTGGACCACGTGCAGTCGCTGAACAAAGTCAATTCAATGCTTCAGTCCGATCCGGACAATCCGGAACTGCTCGAGTGGAAGGAAACTTTGACGAAGATGCTCGAATGGCTCCGCGAAGACTCTTTGAAACGGATGATTCGAGATGCCAGATTGGGGGTCAAAAACAAGTCATCGCAGAATTGAAGCGAACGCAGGAGGAAGTTCTGCAAAAGGAGAGCGACCGGCGGCAGCTTTTTCGCGGAGGTCATTGATCACGCCAGCCGCGTCGATCCCTTTCCGAGGCGCTGTCACGGCGATTCGGCTTGCGCTCTCGCTAGCGGTTCAATAGCCAAGAGCATGAAGCAAATCAGATCCGTTTGGCGGGGCCCGTGGACGCCGGGGACAAGGTTTGCTTGCCCCACCCCGCCCACAGGAAAGAAAACTCAAAAGCGGACATTTGATGAGCTACCTAAACCGGACATCTTCAGAAGCGATCGACAGATGGCGCATGGCAAGCGCTGACAGTCCTGACACCAGCAATTAAATAAGACCACGCTTCGGCACGCCAAAGTCTTTCTTTTCAAGCCTTTTTTGCGGGGAGCGGATGGGGGATAGTTCAACGGTCGAACAGCGGGCTCTGACTCCGTTAATCCCGGTTCGAATCCAGGTCCCCCAGCCAGGGAGTCGCGTCTCGGAGTATTTCCCGGTATTCAGTTGGGCGACACGTGAGGACGATAGATGCACGATGCGGCCGGCGAAATTCTCGAAACCCTTGTCCCGGCCCGTCTCGATCGTCTGCCCTGTGCCAATCTGCCAAAGGTCTAATGCCTAACTCTCGTTTCACGTTACTCGGGAGCACTGGGCTTCTCGGGAGCACTGGGCTTCTCGGGAGCACTGGGCTTCTCCGCAATTTTGCGATATGCCGTCGCTGGCCAAGACAACGCTTTCGGCAGTTCCGTTGCAACACTTCGGACGAACTGCGCCGCGGAGGCGGTGCTCCAGTTTGCTTTGATCGTGGGCGCTAGCGCGACTCCAACGCCGACAAGATAAATAATCACTAACAGGGTGATAAGCGCGCGCATCAAGTCATCCTCCGCATCGCATTCAAGACTAGCAGAAACAGGACGGCGCCGATAGTGGCGTCGAAGATCGCGGTTCCATATTCCCCGGCGCCTGCCAAAGCAATCCGATCGGCGTCTCGATCATGATGCATGTTGCAATCGGGTGATAAAATGCCGCGCTTTTGGCTAAGCGGCCCACGCCGGACAGGCACCGCCGCAGAAAAGGCCGAGCATTTTATTAGGCGCCATTATCGTCGTCTTCTGGGGGCTGGCTAGGCGTTGGGTCCTACTGATGGTTGTCTTTGCCGTTGGCCTCAATCGGCAAACCATTTTCCGGACGTGCGGAATATGGTTTCGACCGGCGCCCCCTAGGCAATGGGTGGCTCTCGAATCCTCTGTGGGCAGCCAGGTAGTCCGGTCTCCAGGGTATTATTCCCAGGTGTGTGGGAGTCCGCGACATTCCTGGGGGTTAGGCTGGCGCGCACCCGTCTCTGGTCGGCGATTTCTGGTATTTCGGTCCGTGCAGGGCGGGTTTCGGGCGCCGGTCTCTGAGCGCCATTTTTCAATTTCCACTTCGGTGGGGCGGAGACCGGTTCGCGGAGCGCCCTTCGAGGGTCCATGCTGTGAGCGATGACGTTGATCTTCTTCACCCCAAGCTCTTCATGCAGCTTCGCCATTCACACGCGATCGTTGCAGGGCGCGGGCGCACTGGGGCAAGCTGCTAGCATGATTGCGCTATTCACGGATTTCGGGTTGCACGGCCCCTATACGGGTTCTGGCCCGCCGCAAAGGCTTTCGACGAATCTATGGGCATTCGCGCGAAGGCCTCCAAGCTTTCTGGGCGCGCTTTGGGGCAGAGCCGATGGGTGGGGATAGGCACCCCACCTTTTCCGGTTTCAGGTATACCGAAATGGTGCTCGATGTAGAGCCTCTTCCCAATGCAATAACGCTCGATAGCGGGGGATTCGTCCTCTTGCGCGGAAGGCGACTGGAACCAACAACGCGCGTGCTTGGCTTCTTGGCCTCGCGTCTCGAGCTCGATGCAAGGATTGCCCCGGCGAATGCGGCATGCGGTTCTTTACTTCGCAAGCATTGGTCGCCGATCCAAGATCGACAAACAGGCTCCCTGCGGTGTCGATCACGAACGGATGTGGGATGGTCACCGGTGAGCGGAAGGCCCGATACGATCGTCTCGGGTTTTTCACCCGGAACGATTTCGCCATCTTTCAATGGATAGCAGACGACGCGATCGTTGATCTCGGCGTAGAGCGAGCCCTTATAGAGCGCGATTCCGGTTCCGCCGCGCCCACCTTCGGCAATCGTCTCTCCGAAGCCGCAAGAAGCTTGCTCACCTTACCGCCAGTCACCACGCCGGACATGCCGGCCATGCTGCCAGCCATAGTGATGTCCATAGTGACGCTTGTAGTGGTGACGCGCATAGGTGCGTGCGTAAGGCTGCTCGTAGGAGCGGGCATAAGGTTGCTCATATTGGCGCTCGTAAGGTCGCTCATAATATGGCCGCTCGTATTGGCGTTCCTGATCGCCGAATTGCAACGAAAACTGCGCAAACGCACTTCCTGCGCTGCAAGCGACCAACCCGACAGCGGCTACCGTCGCCATAAACCTACTCATAATGCTTCCCCTTCATTGCGTCCTTGCAAACTCGCCGGGGTATTAGCCGGATCGCCTGCTGAATGACCACGGGCGGAAAGCGGCACCGGCGTAGCTGATTTGTGCCCTCATCAATGCCCAGGCCGAGAGAGCGCAAGCCCGCAACGCCGTGACGATCCCGTTTAGATCCATGTCCAGATCGGCGAGGATTGGATTTCACGCCGCTTCCGTGGTTAAGTGGACTTAAATTCAGATGAGGCAGATGGATCCAAAAAAACCCCGATCGTGCTGGTCGGGGCCAATGCTTTTGTATGCGATCGTTGTCTCAGTTTCGAATATTATTCGATGATCTCAACGATACGTCGCGTGCGAGGTTCTACAAGGACGGGACGTTCGTTCACATACGTGTAGCGATAGCCGGGTGCGTGATACTCCACAGGGACATCGTCGTAAGTGACGCCACTTTCCGGCAATACTGCACCGACACGGAGTTCTTCGCTGTAGCGATATGAAGGCCGATGCTGACGGACGACGTATTCGCGGAAGCGAGGGCGATCATCGACCCCAAGAATACCTCCGACTGTTCCGGTCGCCGCACCAACCGCTCCTCCAACAATTGCGCCGAGGGGGCCAGCCGCTTGCCCGCCTTGTTCCGCGCCTTCTTCCGCTCCCCGAACGGTTCCTTGTGCCTGGGCACCCGCCGGGATTAATAGTGTGGCGAAAAGCGCAGTGGTCAGAAAAAGCTTGATTTTCATATGTTGCCTCAATGGTTGA
The DNA here is from genome assembly GCA_003244015.1 of Hyphomicrobiales bacterium. Classification (GTDB taxonomy): domain Bacteria; phylum Pseudomonadota; class Alphaproteobacteria; order Rhizobiales; family Beijerinckiaceae; genus Methylocapsa. The sequence continues at coordinate 4,213 of QHBR01000168.1, forward strand.
CCGTATTCCTCATAACTCAACCCGCAGGCAGAGTCAAGTCGGCGAGCTGACAAATGGCGATCGAGACCTATCGCAAGAAGCGCAACTTCTCAGCGACGACCGAGCCGAAAGGCAGCAGGTACATTCTTTCGACCAACATCGCGCGCCGGCATTTGCGGCCCGGCGCGCGCGCCTTGATCATCGAGGAAGCGAGGCGGATTGGTGAAAAGGCCAAAAATGGCCCTTCAAAGAAAGACGCTGCCGTTGCCGCTGGCCTCGACCGCCATCGCGTCGAAGCGTCGGTCGTTCTTGATTATCCGCCGGACCTTCGCGATGTCGTTTTTCGCGCATCGGATCGAAGCCGTCGTGACGGCCTCGCTTTCGAGAACCGCGATGGGAATTTGCCACGGTTGAGTTTTCAATGACGACTTCCCGGATGACGATGTGCGTGATCCGCTGCTTCGTCCGCGCGTCGGCGCAGGGCGCGTTCCATGTGGTCGGCAAGTCACGCGCCGCGGCGAAACGCCGGTCGTCCGCATCCTCCGCACATCGAATCAGGGGATCTCGACACATTCAGCACCTCAGCGCTTTGTCAGGCAATTCTTCACCTGATTGCACTAGGCACATCAGGGTGGCGCGATACGAACCCGCATGGCATAGTTCTCTCGGTCAATCAGCTTCGCGGCGGAGGGTTTAGGGTTTGATGTTAGCATTGAACGCCTTCAAAAAGGAATGGCGAGAGCTCACCTACTATGAGCGGTTCGAAAAAATAGCGCTTCGGGCCGTTCTTTTTTTACTCGGGGTGATCACCGCATACACAATCGTCTTTGTCGGAATCCAGCTCTTCGATGATTTGAGACTTGGCAAGTCTTTTTTGGAGAAGGCGGCTCTGCAGGAGACATTCGGCTCAATTCTCACGATCCTCATTCTGCTGGAATTTAATCATTCGGTCTTTGTGGCTCTTATGGAAAGATCTGGCGCCATTCAAGCGCGAATTGTCGTTCTCATTGCCGTGTTGGTCATCGCTCGAAAATTGATGCTTCAGGACTTCGCTTCCTCGACTCTTCAGACATGCTGGGATTCAGCGGGCTGTTGCTGTCGCTTGGAGGGCTTTATTGGCTAATTTCGGACGGTGATCGACGGCTATTGCGCGCGTCTAGAGCATCGCCGGACTCAGCTGGCCCTGATCATTCGCGGGCTGGGTAACCCCACACGCAGGCGACAATATTGCTTATGGTTGATGTCACTGAAAAAACTGTCACCGAACAAGCTCACCGATACCCCGCCTGCACTGGCACCCGCCGCCGCGCAAAAAGGGCGCGACCATTGCCGCCATCATGAAAGCAACCGGCTGGCAGCCCCACTCGGTCCGCGGCTTCCTGGGTGCTCCAGCCGCACCGTGCGACGCGACCGCGCTGCAAGCACAGCATCATCGAAGCGCTCGACAAAAATCCGCCGGCGACAATGCTGCGCCTCGCAATAGCACCGCCGCGCCGATACGCGCAGGCGAACGCTTCTGCCCGCGCACGGCCGAGGCCGGGTTTATTGGAACCACCTGGCCGGTGATGAGCCAATCGAACAGCGAACATGCCGATTCGTCCGAACGGGCGCTAGCCCTGCAGGATGCCCTTGAGCGGGCGATTGAAGGACCAGGTCACAACGCCGGCGCTCGCCGCGACAGCGGCGATCATAATGAAGAAGCTCATCTTGTCCATCGAGCTCCAGAAGCTGCCGAGCCAGCCGGCGACGAAATTGCCGATGAAGCTGGTGCCGAACCACAGGCCCATCATCATCGAGATCATGCGCGCCGGCGCAATCTTCGAAACTAGCGACAAGCGGATAGGGGAGAGATAGAGCTCGCCGATGGTGATGACGACGAAATAGGCGAACAGCCACCACCAAGTCGCCGAATCGCCGCCAGCCGACCACGCCGCGCCCGCCATGATCAGATAAGAGAGGGCGACGCCGAAGCAGCCGAGCGCCATCTTGGTGACGGTCGACGGCTCCATTCCGCGCTTCTCCTGCCATGCCCAGAGCTCGATAATGAAAGGCGTGAAGGTGAAGATCATGAAGGGGTTGAAAGCCTGGAACCAGGTCACCGGGATCCGCCGTGCCAGACAATGAGATTGATGGTGCGATCGGTATGGCCGTCGGCCCACAGCGCGATGGTGTTGCCCTGCTGCTCGTATGTGGCCCAGAAGAACGTGGTCGGCAGAAACAACACGATCAGCGCCAGGACGGCGCGCCTTTCGTTGCGGTCGAGTGGCTTCTTGTCGAGCCCGGCGGCCTTGGCCTTATGCATCTCGTCCGGCGGCAGCATCGGCATGGCGTAGAGATAGAAGGCGAGCGCGATCGTCATGCCGACGCCGGCGGCGGCGAACCCATATTGCCAGCCCAGCTCCTCTCCGAGCGTGCCGCAGACGATCGGTGTTAGAAACGCGCCGACATTGATGCCTACGTAGAAGCTTGAATAGGCGCGATCGCGCCGATGGTCGCCCGGCGCGTAGAGGCCGCCGACCTGGGTAGAGATATTGGGCTTGAAAGCGCCATTGCCGAGGATGAGCGTGAACAGCGCCAGCAGGAACAGCGGCTCGAACGCCATCATGAA
>QHBR01000206.1 GCA_003244015.1 Hyphomicrobiales bacterium
CGCGTCATGATGGATCGCGTAATCACATAGCCCGAGATGGCAAAGAACACATCGACGCCGAGATAACCGAAGGGCAGGCCGCGTCGCTCTCGCCTTCGCCTGGGCGACAATGACCTGGTCGGCACACTTCCTCTGGTAATCGATCAATAGCGTCCCGCCGCGATTCAGATGCTCGGCCGCCTCCAAAACTTTGATCCGCGCCACTTCGGCCGGCATCCGTTTTTGCGCCCACATCGCGCGAATGTGAGCCTGCGCGACCGGCGGCATGCCGGTTAGAAATCTCGACGCGTCGAGCGAGGCGCCGACAAAACGAATCGTGGCCCTCTTCGAGGCTCTTTGTGATCGCCGCCATCTGGCACAATTTGTCTCCGCCATTGACAATCACGATCAGACGTTCGAGTCCCTCCTCTCCTGCCCCACGTGGATGCTGGCATGCGCCAGCGCTTCACGAACAGATCGCCTTGCCGCATTTTCTAATGTTGGCGACTTTGGCTTCCAATTCGTCGTATCCCACGGCGCCGACGGCGACGTCCTCGCCGATCACATAGGTGGGCGTGCCCGTCACCAGAAGCGATTTGGCTAGCTTGCCGGATTCCTCGATGCCCGAGGTTATACCCGGCGCGGCGGCGTCCTTGGCCAATTTGTCCATATCGGCCCCGAGGTCCTTGGCAACGCCAAGAGCTTCCGCGTTGCCGACAGGACCGCGCGAGCCGAGAAGCTTTTGGTGAAATTCCCAGAATTTTTCGCCCTGGAATTGTCGCAGGAATGCGTTGGCAATCTTCGCCGCCTCGACGGAACCAGGCGAGAGAATCGGTAAATCGCGCAAGACGACGCGGAGATCCGGGTTATCCTTCATGAGCCGCGCAAGATCGCTCAAGGCGCGTTTGCAGTAACCGCAATTATAGTCGAAAAACTCGATCAGCGTGATCTTGCCCCCTGGATCGCCGATCACCGCCTGATTGACCGGGCTAAAAAGCCTACTGGACGGATCCGATACGACTTTTTCGCGCGCCTTTGCCTCGGCGGCTTTCTCGCGCGCTTCGAGCACGCCTATCGCTTCGCGCAGAATTTCAGGTTTCTGTAATAAATAGTCCTTGATAATCGCCTCTATCTCGGCTTTTTGGCCGGCTGAAAAGCTTTCCGCGCGCGCTGCAGAGAAAGCCGCCGCGAGAAAGGCTAGCGCCAGCGCCGCCAAGCCTGCCCAACGATAGCCTGCGTGACGGCAAACGCCATGGCGAAACTGGCCAAAGTGCAAGCTTGATGCCGCGTGACTTCGCCAAAACATGAATCATCCTCCTGAATTTAAGTCCGGCAATCTTAGGGCACCGCTGGTCATATGGAAACATCCTGGCGCTCGAAACCAACTGCGGCCGGGTCTTACTAGCCGCCAATTCGAAAATATAGGGAGCTTTGCAACGCGGCGGTATTTTGGCGCGAAGCGGCGGAAAGACCGGGAATTTGACAAAAGACTCAAATTTGGCGGACCTGCCGCGGGCGAGGATCCCTCTGTCCCTGCGATCCAATGTCGCGCCTTTCATGGCCTTGGATGTGCTTGCCGGCGCCACCCGCCGGGAGCGCGAAGGGCAAGACATTGTTCATCTCGAAATAGGCGAGCCCGGCGCGCCGCCGCCGCGCGTCGTGCGGGAAGCCGCCATCTCCGCGCTCGATGGGCGCCGGGTCGGCTATACCGAGGCGCTCGGCCGCCCAAGCCTTCGCGCGCGGATCGCGCGGCATTACCGCGACACCCATGGCGTCGAGGTGCCGCCCGAACGAATAGCCGTCACGACCGGTTCGTCCGGAGGCTTCGCTCTGGCGTTCCTCACGCTTTTCGATACGGGCGCGCGCGTGGCGGTCGCCGCGCCGGGCTATCCGGCGTATCGCAACATCCTCGAAGCTTTCGGCATCGAAACTGTAGCTATTGAGACGTTGCGCGAAAACCGCTTCACGGTGACTGCGGAAATGATCGAGGCCGAGCATTTAAAACAGAAGCTCGACGGAATCTTGCTTATGAGTCCGGCCAATCCGACCGGGGCGATGATGAGCCGCGAAGCCTTGCGAGACGTTTGCGAGACCTGCGACCGGCTTGGCATCGCATTCATTTCCAACGAGGTTTATCATGGGCTGACTTATGGCGAGGCGGCGGAGACGGCGCTCAAGTTTTCCTCCCAAGCCGTCGTCGCAAACTCCTTCTCCAAATATTTCTGCATGACCGGCTGGCGGATCGGCTGGCTGGTGCTGCCCGAGCATCTCATCCGTCCCATCGAACGCTTGCAGCAAAGCCTGTCCATCTCAGTGCCTTTTTTAAGCCAGATCGGCGCGGAAGTTGTTTTCGACGCGCACGAAGAACTCGAAGCCGTGCGCGCGGGCTATACCAGAAACCGCGCCATCCTGCTTAACAAACTACCCGGCATCGGGCTTGATTTCCTGCCCGCCGATGGCGCGTTTTATCTCTACGTCGATATTTCGCGGTATAGCGAGGACTCAGCTGATTTTTGCGCCAAGCTGCTCGACGCGACGGGGGTCGGGACGACGCCAGGAGCCGATTTCGACCGCTGCCGCGGCAAGTCGGCGATAAGGCTCTCCTTTGCCGGGCCGGAAAACGATATCGTCGAGGCGATGCGGCGGCTAACAGCCTGGTTGCGATGAGCGGGCGACCGCCTTGATCATAAATCCGGTTTTCGTCCAATCGTACATGGCGTAATCGCACGAGGCCAGCCGGCATCGTTGGTTGCGGCGAAGCGCCGCTTCCCCTCTTGAGGAGCGAGGCCGTGGCTGCCCTCCCGCGGATCGACATAGGTCTTGGCTTGACCTGGTTGTGTCAATAACGGGCTCCGGGGAGAACAGCCATGGATCAATATGCCGGGTTGGACCTGTCGTTGAATCGATCCCGGTGCGCGATTTTTCCTGGTTTGCGCGG
>QHBR01000118.1 GCA_003244015.1 Hyphomicrobiales bacterium
TCATGCGGACCAGAAGGCCTGGCTTGAGGCGGTCCGCGATCCTCGCGGCAAGCCGAGGCGAAGGCGTGCCGGCATCTAGGACGGCGGAAAATTTCCGCTTGATTGAGGCAAGCCGCTCGCAGAACTCTTCGCTGGCACGGACTAGGAGAAATTCCTCGGCTCCGGCGGCGGCCGCGCGGGCAAGCCTCCGCCTTACCAGGCGGCGGTCGAAGATGGGGGGCGGAGCTGTCATCATGGCCGCGTCATCGGACGCAAGTTTCGTCAAACCGCGGCAGCGGGGGCGCCGATTCGAATAAACCCCTCATGTTCCCGCATGCCCCAAATATACTCCGCCCCGATCCCGGTGGGTCCGGTGGATTTCTTTAACCCAGCCAAGATAGCGATCTGGCGCGCCGGAGAGGATGAAACTGGGCACCGCTATGTCATTGTTGCGCCTATTGATTTCTTAGATCGCGCTCAGAGCGGAGGTCCGTTATGCGCCAATCCACACCTTTCCTCACCGCCGCAGAGGTCGCGTTCCGACCCCAAGCAGTCTTTCTCCCCGTTATGAAACAGTAGAGTGATCTCAGGATTGAGCTCTTGCGGCATGATGATCATGCGCTCGCCCATTCCCTGAAGTGACGCTGCGGTAATCGCGTGGGTTAGCTCGTCCGATTGCGCGCCAAAGTGTGTGATCAGGATACTGTCGTCAGAAAGTGTTGCCGTCATGTAGACGCGGCGCTTGGCATTGCGAAACGAGTTAACCAATTCGGTCGGCGGACACGTCGGAGCGATTTCGATCTCGCCGCCGCTAATTACAATGCGACAGAGCGGCAAAACCTCTGCGATAAAAGGTAAAGAAAACTTCAGTTCATCCGCCTCACGGTACTCGTGTAGAATTTCCAGGAGCGCCTCGGCATGTTCCTGCACACTCCAGAAAGGTACTTCCTGATAATATTGCCGATCTCCCTGAGTGACGGATAGGTGGATAATCGGGCTCTGCCGCTTCATTGCCGGCCCGAATTTCGTGAGTGCCCAAGTATATACCGGGTGCGTATTCGGAAGGTGCACACGAAACTGCTCAATAATCGACTGCAGACATGCATGCGCGTCGTCGATCACGATGGAACCGATCTCTATGCGTTCACCAGCAGGCCCGACCCCGAAGACAGATCGCCCGTTGAACACTTTGTAGATATTGGCGACGAGGATCTTCCCGCTCGACCGGAACGAATAGTCGTTGGCGTCCGTGGTAACGTCGATACCGAGCCGCTCCGCTTCCTTGACCACCTGTTCAACCAGGAAATTGTCCGGGCACACGAAGACGGCTGGGCCGATCACCGCATTCAACGAGCTCTGCAGAATGAGGAGACCGACTAGTGTCTTGCCCGATCCGACGTTGAGCTTGATGACTGCGTCGCGGGCATTTGGTTCATTATACCATGCATCAAGCACGTCGGATTGAATGTCACGGAGGAACGAAAATTCTGGAGCCTTATCGAGGGTCAGAAAAATGTCGCGCGGATTAGTGGGCGCGTCTTCGTCATCACCAAACAATTTTTCAAAATCGATTTCCACACATATTCCCCATCAAAAATGGTCCGCTTCTCTGCTCACCGGCATTCTGATACCGATGGCATTCGAAACACACACAAGTGCATTGCTGGTTGGACACGTCATTTGGGCGGCCTGCCGCTCTATTTTCATTTCCAGAATTCCATTGTCCGCACCGCGTCTGTCACAGTGGCGCTCCATGTGCCTCTCTCTGCAAGACTTCTGCAAGCTTATCGACCAGTCGGGCACGGGCGTCGGGAGATAGTCTGTCGAGGTTGACCTGCTTCCACCGCACCGCAGGCAGATCGGCCGCTGGAACGCCCAGCAGAGTCCAATCGGGTTCACCACGCTTGAATCCCAAGAGAAATTCTTTGTGCGCCTCCGGCATGCCACCCGCCATGGCGGCGATCAGGGCTTCGCGCGCCGCGAGCAGATAGTCCAGCGCTATCGGCTCCGCCGTCATACCGTCGAAGCCCTGCGCAAACTCCTGCGCAATGTCCTTGCGGCGCGGTACAAGCACTTCCGAAATCGTCCGGTCGTGACTGATGAGATAAACGACGAAGGCACGCCGCAAATCGTCGCTAACGCCTTCGTTCGCCAGCAGGTCGCGAATGTCAAAGAGGTCGCGCGGGTGCTGCCGGTCGAGTGCCGCCACGATTTTGCCCGCATAGAGGTCGGCGAAAGAGACGACTTGGATTTGCGCGAAGCCGAAGGCGTCCTCCACGCCCGGCGATACCGTGCGCATTTCCGGCTGAAAGACGCAGCCGCGCAGAACGGGCGTGACTTCGATTTTGATCTGCACATCACGCCTCTGGATCGTGAGCTTGGTCACGATCTGCTCACGGGCATTCAGGACTTCGGTCATCCGTACACCGGGCAGCCCCTTCCGTATGGCGTCCGCCATGCGCTTCATGGCGACGTCGATGGCCATGAGTGACTCCGGTCGCGGCGCAACCGGCAGATAGGTCAGGTCAATATCGACCGATAAGCGTGGCATGTCCCGCACGAACAGGTTGATGGCGGTACCGCCTTTCAGGGCGAATCCGGTTTCGGCGGCGACAAACGGCATGACCTCGATCAGGAGCGCAACCTGGCGCTGATAGCGCTCAGACAGGGGCATCGAGGTCGTCCGGTACTGTTATAAGATATTGGGGGTCGAGCTTGCCGCCTTTGACGAGCATGCGCTTGCCAGTTCCCAGGTCGACGGCCGTGCGGTCTATTTGTTTGAGCCATGTGTGCTCGTGCCGTTCGGCAAACCAGAAGAACAGGCGCTTGACCTTGATGCTCTTGCAATCGGCAAGCAGCGTCTGCAAGCGCCGGGGGCTCAGGGTCCGTAGGCCTTCAACAAGCATGTCGACCTGATGAAAACTTTCATGCCGGGGGAGCTCTTCCAGCAGTTCAAGCAGTGCCCGTTCCGGAGTCGATACCGTGAGCGGCCACTCAGATGGTCCCGACAGTTGCCGCAATGTGTCGGCCTGAAATTTTTCCGCCTGCGACAGGGATTTGAACGGGACTTGCGTGCGGTGAAACCGGAACGTCTCTTTCAAGGGAAGTTTAGCGAGCCAGCCGGGCGGCGGCTCCTTCCCGTACAGATGGATCGTCGAAGGTCCGCTTACGGAGAGGTAATGGCTGAAACCTTGCAGATCGAGCGCTGTGCGTCCGCCGACTGTCGAATCGCGCTTAAGCAGGGTTTGCAGGGAGGTGACAACTTTTTGCCAGGTCAGCTCCCCAAGCGGGCGTTTGTAAGTGCCACGCGCGGGCTGAACCAGCCATCCGGCGGAGACATACTGGCTGCGCAGGCTGGTTGAGTAGCCGTGTTGCTCCATCCAGCCCGCATCCACCAGCAGCCCTTCGGGCAGGGTTCTTTCTAGCTGGTTTAGTTTTCTACCTGTTTGCTCAGTCATACTTAGTAAAATAGCTTAATTCCAACCGAACGCAAGGTTTGGAGATGTTCTGATTTGCGAAGCCAAGCTTAGCAAAAACGCGATATTCCAAACTCGGCAAATTCCTGAGACCGCAGACTTGGCACTTATTGCCCAAATCCGCTCCCCTAATTGGATGGCTTGACCGTTCCGCCAACCATCGCCGCCACCCAGTTTGGATCATCCAAATGATGTACGATCGCGACCAGCAGCTTCCATGCCGCGGGCACCGGAGCGTCCTCTGGCAAATCAGGCAGGATCAATGACATGCTGCCGTCCGGATCGAAAACGAGCGCTGCCTGATCCGGCCGCAATAACGTTCCGCGAGATCTTGGCTTCTTACTCATTATGGATCCTCCCTCGTGTGTCGGTAGCCTTTCGGCCGGTTCTGCTTCTGCGCATAGCGCTCGGCCAGCTTCTCCTGCCGCACCTTCCAGGCGTCTTTTCCCTCGCGCTTCTTCGCGGCAAAAGAAGCATCAGGCTTCTCGCCCGGCAAGGTGATGTCAAGCTTGTTGACTTCGATTTGGTCCTGACGCTGTTGCGCATTCTGTTCGTGCCCACCCTCCATCGCCTGCATCTCGCGGCGTATGACGGTTTCAAGCGACCGCCGCTCCCGCGCGTCCAGCCGCGACAGCGCCTTGTATTTGCGCTCAAGAATAAACCGCTCGCGCTGATGGCGGCGGGCAAGCGCCGCTTCCTCGATGCGGTGGCGCTCGGCTGGGTTGATGCGCGGGTTGCGACGCAGCGGCGCGATCACCGAGCGCAGACCCGGCACGCGGTCGAACAGGGCGAAGATGGCACCGGCCGCGCGCGCAAACGGCTTGTTGGCCTCGGACTTGTGCGCCGCGTGCAGCGACATGCGCTCTCCGCTTTGCTCCGTTTCGATCGCCTGCGCACGGCCATCGAGCCTCAGCCGCCGCGCTGCCTGCCGGGCCGCAAGTTTGCTGGCAAGGTCCGCCATGCGGCCGTTGACGCGCGCATCGACCCGCGCCTGCGCGCCCGCGTTGCGTTGCTGGATCGCCGCTTTCGCTTCCTCGACGCCGAGTACCTGCTCGGGTGGCAGCGAGGCGAGCTTCGCATTGAGCTCGCGCGTCCGCACCCCGTCGATCTGGCGGGCTAGGCTGTGAACCTTGCCAAACCGGTCGACGACGACGAAACCGCGCTTGTCGCCGCGCGCAAGGACATAGCCCTTCTCCTTCAGCGCCGCCCGGAACGCGTCCGCACTGTCCGACCGGCAGAAGGCGTCGGTGATCTCCGTGCGGCGCTGCCGGGGCGCGACCCCGGTTTCTTCGGCCTGCGCCTTTTCCCCGAGGGTCATATCCTTCTTGCGCGCGCGGTCGGCCCCGCGATCATGCGCAAGACCCTCCGGAAGCGGCAGGCCGAATTCATGAGCAAGCTCGCGAGAGAGGCTGCGCAGCTTCATGCGGACGTGGGAGATCTGCACCGCAAGCATCTTTGCGGTGTCGATCCTTGACCACACCACATGGCAATGCTCGCGGCCGTGCTTGACATGAAACACCACCGCACGAGCCTGGCCCGAGAGCCCGAGGCGCTGCTCGATGCGGTCTATGGCGGCGTGATACTGGTCGCGGGAGATCGGAGCGGACGGGTTGATAGAGAGGCTGTAGAGAGGCTCCTTGCACCGCGTCCCCGCGGCAACGGCCTCATACTCGCCGAACGCCCCGTGCAGAACCTCAGCGACAGTACCCCGGATCTGCGCCACCTCGATGTGTTCGTTGTCGAACTCGTTCATGAGGTGGGTGGCGAGATCCGCGCCGCCTGCGCGCTGGTTGCCTTTCAGGATCATGGCTCGCGCCCCATGGCCAGAAAGCAGACCGTGCGCATCTCGGCGAGATCGCGGAATGCGGCAGCGACATGCGGGTCTTTCGGGTCAACCCGATCGGCAGCAGCCGCCGCCCGCAAAATGTCCGCAATCCGTCCCAGCTCGCCGAGAACGCGGGCAGCCATCTGGTGGTTGACCGTGGGGCGGCGTGTCGCGCGGGTCGCAGGTACGTTCAACACCGCCGTGCGGATCAGGGAAGCCACGCTCGTGCCGGCGCGATCGGCCATCTGCCGGATCGCCTCGGCTTCCCCGTCGTTGAACCGCGCCGACAGCGTCTCCTGACGCTGCCGATTATCAGACCCGCTCCGCGACATGCCCGCCTTCAACGCGCATCCAATGACGCGCTTCATTGGTCGTCCTGCAGCGGCGAAACGCTGCGCTCGGCAGACGCTTGTGAATCGGCGTGGAATAAGG
>QHBR01000336.1 GCA_003244015.1 Hyphomicrobiales bacterium
CCTGTTTGAGGCGATCGCGCGCGATCTTGACGCGAGGGGCGCCACCATCCGCAAAGGCACGATCATCGATGCGAGTGTGATCGGATCGGCGGCCAAAGGTGATGAGGACGCCGCTTGGGTGAAGCACCGCACACGCCCGCCCGTGCATGGCTACAAGGCCCATATCGCGGCCGACAAAGATACGGGCATCATCCGCGCCGTGGAGACAACCCCGGCAAACGAGGCCGATGTTTCTATTGCTCCTTCCATCATCCCCGATGCGCCAGGGCACGTTTTTGGCGACAAGGCCTATGATGCGGCTTCGGTGAAGAAGGCGGTCAAGACTAAGGGCGGGCCGGTAAAGATCTTGCGCAAAGGCCATCGCTGGTTGCCTCCCAAAAAGTTTCTCGCGCGCAATCGCAAGCTCGCGCCCATTCGCGCGCGAATTGAGAAAATTTTCGGGACCTGAAAACGCAGCTATCATTTTCGCACAATGCGATGGGTTGGACTTGCCAAGCAAGGTGCCAAGTTCATCTCGCGGTCATTGCTTACAATGTCAGACGCTATTGGCGGTTGCAAAGCGCGTGAGCGGATTTAACCGCCGCGCGAGAAAAGCCCAAATTTGCGGGCGTAAAGCCAAGGGCCAGCGCCCTCAATCCTCAACCAGCGAATTCCGGCCGCAACGATCCCACAAAGGGGCCAACATCTCATCCGCCGTTGCAACCTGTCACTTCGAACAAATGAGAACATACCCGCGCCCAGGTCTCGTTTCACGTGAAACATTTTGGTAAGATTTGAGTGCGCAATCGGTCATTTCGCGCGGCGGCCAGCCGGACGCGCGGCAGAGAGTCAATCGCAACGACGCGCCGCCGAAACTATCGTGGCAAGGTTGAACCCGCCCTCACGCAAACGCCATGATGACGGTATCGACCGTGATGGAATCGCCTGGCTTTACGTTTATTTTGTCCACGGTCACATCGCGTTCGGCGTGCAAAACGGTTTCCATTTTCATCGCTTCGATGATGCAGAGAGTTTCGCCCGATTTCACAGCCTGGCCGGCGGCCACAGAGATCGATTTGACGAGGGCAGGCATCGGAGACCGCAGCAGTTTCGAGCCGGCACATGATTTTTTCTCTGGCATGAGCGCGGCAAGCTCCGCCTCGCGCGGCGTGTAGGCGCGCGCGTCCGCGACAAAGCCGCCGCGCGCCAAAGTATACCCGTTGAGAATGGGGCGCAGTTGGACCACGACCCTTTCGCCGTCGATCGTGCCGTTCCATACTGGCTGACCTGGGACCCAATCGGAACTGCAGATATGCGCGTGACCAGTCTTCTCAAATCGCACAACCAGCCCTTCGTTCGTTTCATCGAGCGTTACGTCATGACGCTTTTTGCCAAGCATGAGCGCGCGCGCGCGGGCAAACCGGACTTTGCGCGCGGGGCGCATCCGGCCCGAAATTGCGTGCTTTCGTTCACTCATCACATGATCGGCGGCCGCTGCGACGCTCGCGAATAGATGCGCGCTCTGTCCTTCCGGCGCAAGCGGAGTAAAACCACGCGGGTATTCCTGGGCGATGAAGCCGGTCGAGAATTCCCCCGCCCGAAAGCGCGTGTGCGCCATCGCGGCGGCGAGAAAAGCAATATTGTTGGCGACACCCTCGATGACAAACGAATCGAGCGCTTGCGACTGCGCCTTTATGGCTGCCGTTCGATCAGGCGCATGGGCTACGATTTTCGCGATCAGCGGATCGTAATGGAGGGAGATCTCGCTGCCTTCGCGGACGCCTGAATCGATGCGCACCGTCACCCCGTTGCGATCGCTTTGCGCCGGTGGCCGGTAGGTCTTGAGCCGCCCGGTCGAGGGCAAGAAATTCCGCGCCGGGTCTTCGGCAATGACCCGGCTTTCGATTGCGCAGCCTTCCAAATGCACGCCGACCTGTGCGGCCCGCAAGTTCTCGCCGGAGGCCAACCGGATCATCTGTTCGACGAGGTCAATGCCGGCGACAAGTTCGGTCACCGGATGCTCGACCTGCAACCGCGTGTTCATTTCGAGGAAATAGAAAGTTTTGTCTTCGCCAACTATAAATTCGACCGTGCCGGCCGAATCGTAGTTGACCGACTCTGCCAGCGCGATCGCCCATTCGCCGATCTTGCGGCGCGTTTCCTCGTCGATGAAGGGAGAGGGAGCTTCCTCGATTACTTTTTGATGGCGGCGCTGGATAGAACATTCGCGTTCGCCGAGATGGATGACGTTTCCGTGCTTGTCGCCCAGTACTTGAACTTCGATGTGGCGGGAATCGGCGATAAATTTCTCGATGAAGACCCGGTCTTCGCCGAAAGCGGATTTCGCTTCCGATCGCGCGCGGGCAAAATTTTCCGCGATCTCCTTGCGCGCGGAGACGACGCGCATCCCCCTGCCGCCACCGCCGGCCGAGGCTTTGATCATCACCGGATAGCCGATGGCATCGGCGATCCTCAAAGCCTGGGTTATGTCGTCGATGACGCCGGCGAATCCCGGCACGGTCGCGACACATGCCGATTGAGCGAGTTTCTTCGATTCGATTTTGTCGCCCATCGCCTCGATGGCCTTCGGGTTCGGGCCGATGAAGGCGATGTTGTTAGCTCCCAATGCGCGCGCGAACGCCGCCTGCTCCGACAAAAAACCGTAGCCCGGATGCACCGCCTCGGCGCTCGTCGCCTTGCAGGCCGCGACAATGTTTTCGATGACGAGATAGCTTTCCGCCGCGGGCGGCGGACCGATCCGCACGGCCTCGTCCGCCATATCCACATGCGGCGCATCCTCGTCGGCGTCGGAATAGACGGCGACTGTCGCAATTCCCATTCGCCGCGCCGTCGCAATCACCCGGCAGGCGATCTCGCCACGGTTCGCGATGAGGATTTTTTTGAACATCCAACACCCCGGAACAGCGGCACGCAGGTTGCGGCGCGCCACCACGGCCATGTCGCCGCCCGTGCTTGTAGGCGAGCACGGCGGGCGCGTCCATCGCGCAGAATAAGGGGGCAGGGGCTACACAAGCAGAACGTTATTATATCGCCGCTGTCCGGCAATTTTGCGGCTGCCATAGCATTCACTTGTGACCTGCTCGATAGTTGTAAGAACGGAATAATACAGCTTGAAGCGCTGGGCCGCCTTCGCCCGGTTCCTCGACGACGACCGCATCTTCCGCTCCAACGCCGCCGCCGGACGGGCCGCGCGCGGCATCGCCGCTCTAGCCGGCAACTGCGGCGGCCCGTCCCATCCCATCGACGTCCCGCCCCAGCGGCTCGGGCTTGTCGGAATTGCGAAAATCGGCTAGATTTCGGACCAAGCTGGAGGTCATCCGGGGAATGTCAGTTGATGTCGATGCGCTCGTGCTTTCCATTGGTTGAGGAGGACCAGACATGGCGACTGTTTGGGCTTTTCGAGAAGGCGTTTTTGGAAACAACCCGGGCACGGGTTGGAGCCACACCATAAAATTCGGCGAGAATTCTGAAGGAACCCCTAAGATGACGGGAATGCGCGATGCTGGGACCAATGACCTAATCGATAAATTGGAGGACGCCAAGCTCAGAAGTAAAGTTGAGCGATTGGCCATAATCGCCCATGGCTTACCAGGTGGGGTCTACATGAGTGGGCAGAACAGGAGACAGGCGATCCCGCAGCATTTTCGGGATTTAGCGCCGTATATAGTGAACAAAGGCATGCTGACGTTCGAATCTTGCAATGCCGGAAAAGGCCCTCAAGGAACCCTATACTTAATGGAAATATCCAGGCAACTTCCAAATCGAGTGATCCCAAATCGAGTGATCGTAGGATACAGCATTTGGGGGTTCTTTGAGGAATTTAAAAATGACCCCGGCAACGTGCAGGAGTCGAAAAACCAGTCGCGGCCGACGCCAGGGACCCCTCGGATGACCGCCTGGGGCGACTACGCGAAATGGGCCCACAACGGACAAATCGTGCGCCTGCCGATGGATGAGCAAAAGGACGCGCGTAACCGGCGCTGCGCCAATCCCAACTGCATCGGCCACGCAAGTGAACGCGACCGTTGTCCGTACAGGTCATGGGGCAAAGACCCGACTCTGCTTTCGTATGATCCATGAACTTTCTGCATTGAATACCATCAGCCAGGAGCGCGGCGTATTCTGGATAATGTGTGGGCGCAACGAAATTTTATAGACAATTGCATTAAGAGCGAAGGGAATGGGGATAATACAGTATACAGCACGTCGCAATCTTTTTCATTTTCGTTTTCCGTCGTTGGTGGAGAACGCTTCGGGCGTTTCGTGAGCCGGCGATTGCGCGTCAGCCTTCCGATCAGTGAAGTCAGTGGTTTCCCATTTTAATCCCTCGCGCACGTACGCTTTGTGAAGGAGCCCAAACGCTGGCGCGAGCATGCAGAGCCCGGCGCCCATCCAAGGCCGTAACTTTTGTTTCCCAGCGGAAGCGGTGGCCAGTTCTAGAGCATGTCCCGAAAAAGTTGCGCGATTTTTTCGATAAAGACATGCTCCAACTCTTTGAATTGAGCGATTCCTTTTCGATCACGTGATTCCGCGCGATCGGGAAGCGCTCTAACGCAAATCCGAAATAATCACCGAATTGTCGGAGCCGACAACCTTTATCCGCACAAGCACGTCGCCGTCGAACCAGATCTCTCTCGCGAAGTCTCCAGTCAGCGTGTCGACCATTTTGTAGTGATGGGCCTCATGAGTCACGCCTTGAATGGTCAAGGTTTCGTTGCCCAGATCGGTGACCTCGATCGACAGACGCTTGCCGGTGTCGGGATCAAAAGTGTCGAATTGATGGATCGCGTCCTTGCCCCATAAGCTAGCGGGCGCCACCGTCCTGGGCAGATCGCTATGCTTGCCGTCGGCGTCCATGCTCAGCTTGTCCGGCGCGGCCGTGACGTCGATGGAATGTTTTGTACCATTGTCGTTGGTGCGCGATTTAAAAGCGATGAGTTGACCGTTTTTCCAGGTTTCGTTGCAAGAATGTTCGTAACGATAGGCCACGATGTACATTACCTTGACGGAAAGGTCGGTCTTGATCTTAACCGTCGTCGTATCGTTCTGATGCTCGATGTCGACCGTGTCGGTGCCGATTTTGTCGCCTCCGCGGACGATGTCGAAGACCTTATGGGTCTTGGCCGCGGGAGCGGCTTTGTCGGCGCCCGCTGGCGCCATTGATATGGCGAGGAGAGTTAGGAAAAGGGCGATTGTTCGCATGATGATCACCTTTTTTTCAGATTGCCCGCGATATGACACGATAAAAGCGCCAGTAATGAGACAGATGGCGATTGTCTGTAGAGTTCTGCGGGGTTATCCTACAATCCCGCTCCGCCCTCATCGTCCGCCCGGTCGCTTCTAAGCTTGTTCCACGATCGCCTGAAACTCGGCGCAAACGGCGCTTACAACCTTTAGCTTATCCAAGCACCAACGCTGAATCAGGGCCACCCAATTTGTGGCGACTTGCGGTCTTTCCACCAAAATCGTGTCCGTCGTGAAACCTCGAATAAGTGATTCGCCTTGCGCGAACATCGCGGCCGGGCCAGAGGCGGGCCTTGACTTGTTTCACCCGCGGGAAGTTAGCCCGTGCGGTAAGTTTGCCCCTGCTTGAGAAGATTTATGTTAACAATCGGTGCCTGATGCAAACACATGAAGCGCTCGCGAGCTTGCAAAAGTTAAGCCTCTGGTCGAATCGGAAGTTTGGCCTCGCGTTCGGCGCTCTTTTCGCGATCCTGGGCCTTTGGCCATTGATTCATCAGGCCAGTTCGCCTAAATGGGGGCTGCTCTGATTGCTCTGTCCACCGCCATCCTGGCCGTCGCACTCCTTCGCCCCTATTGGCTGACGCCGTTGAACCGCGGATGGTTGAAGCGGGGTCTCGCGTTGAACCGAATCGCCGGTCCTCGTCGTGGCGGTTTTGTTTTTCGGGCAGTTCGTCCCGCTTGGCTCTATCTGCGCGGGAAAGGCGAGGATCTTCTGCGTCTTAAAATGAATTCCCAAGGCAGGACCTATTGGATCGAGCGTAAACCGCCAAGTACCGCGCCAGACTCCATGAAGAAACAGTTTTGAGGAGAAAAAACAATGTCAATTCTTGCCGAACTTTTCGAATTCCTGGGTGCGCGGAAAAAATTCTGGCTGTTGCCCTTACTGGTGCTTTTCCTGATCTTCGGCGGCTTGTTCGTACTGAGCCAAGGCTCGGTCGTCGCGCCTTTAATCTATACGCTTTTTTGACGGACCGGAGATGCGTGTCCTTGGCGTTTCCGCGTTCTACCACGACAGCGCCGCCGCGGCGCAGGAAGAGCGCTTCACCCGCAGGAAACACGAGCCTGGCTTTCCCGTCAACACGATAGCCTAATTGTCGTGTCTCAACAAGTTGTTGAGGTTAATGCGTGAGATATGTGGCTTTCCGTGGATACCCATATGGGGGTGATGATAGTTGTAGGGACGAAGGAAAGGCAAGAGGGATTGCTTGCGTTCGCCGGCGTGGCGATAGGGTGCGTAGCCCTCCGCCGGCCATAT
>QHBR01000053.1 GCA_003244015.1 Hyphomicrobiales bacterium
AAGTCACCGGACAGACTCTTAGCCGCTGAAAAGCGAATCGAAAAAATTTTGCTTTCCGGATTGCGCGCGGTGCTTTTGTCCCCGAACCCCGGCGTTGGGAATGTCAGCAGGAGGCACCGGGGCACCGGGGCCGTGGGCCGCGCGCGCGTCGTTGCGCCGAACCGGCAAGTTTTCCGGCGGCGAGGAGGGGGGCGTCGCAACTTGCCGCGCTTGGCTGGCGGGTGGCGCGCCGAACAAGCCCAGGAGCGATGGCCAGCCATTGTTTTCCGCCACGGGCACGCTTCCAGGGCCAAACCCACGCCAAATCCCGCCGGGAAGCGGCTGCGGCGGCACGCCGTTATGCGCGGCGCGCATAAATCGCGACCAGATTTCCACCGGAAGATTGCCGCCGGACGCTTTTTTTGTCGGCGAATTATCGTCGTTGCCAAGCCAGACGCCGGCGACGAGATGGCTCGTGTAGCCGATGAACCAGGCATCGCGGAACTCCTGGCTCGTGCCGGTCTTGCCCGCCGCCTGCCAGCCCGGCACCGAGGCCTTGCGCGCCGTGCCCGTTAAGAGGGTTTCCTGCATCATGGTATTCATCATCGCCACATAATTTGGATCGATGACCCGGCCATTGCTCGCGCCCTTGCGTTGATAGAAGAGTTTTCCAGAGGCGGTTTTTACGCGCGAAATAATCTGCGGCTGCACGCCGATGCCGCCATTGGCGAAAGCTGCGTAGGCGGTCACGATTTCAAGCGGCGTGACTTCGGATGTGCCGAGCGCGATCGACGGATTGGCGGAAAGATCGGACACGATGCCGAGACGATGCGCGACCCTCGCGATCGCCTTTGGGCCGACTTCGAGGCCAAGGCGGACCGCCACTGTATTCAACGACAGCGATAGCGCCCTGGTGAGCGAGACGGGGCCGAAATACTCATGCGCGTAATTTTCCGGCTGCCAGCCCTTTACATTGATCGGAGCGTCTTCGCGCACCGAGTCCGGGTTGAGGCCGGCTTCGAGCGCGGCGAGATAAACGAAAGGCTTGAATGCGGAGCCGGGCTGGCGTTTGGCCGAAGCCGCACGGTCGAACTGGCTATCGGCGTAATTGCGGCCGCCGACCAGCGCCTTGATCGCGCCATCTGGGGCGAGCGCGACAAGGGCGCCCTGGCCGACCCCAAAGGCCGCGCCTTTGCGATCGAGTGCATCGGCAAGCGCGGCTTCCGCCAGCGCCTGTAGGCCACCGTCGAGCGTCGTCGAGACCACGATGTCTTCGTCGATCGCGCCGATCGTATCGTCGAGCGTGTCCATCACGAAATCCGCGGCGTAATTGACCGCGCTCGCGTTTTGGTCGCGGATGGCGTGCGCGGGGTGGGCCAAGGCGAGGGCGGCCATCGCATCGGTGATGAAACCATCTTGGCGCATCGCCTCGATGACTTGGCTAGCGCGCTCGGCGGCGCCGTCCGGATTGCGGTTGGGCGCCAGCCGCGTCGGCGCCTTCATGAGCCCGGCGAGGATCGCCGCCTCCGGCAAGGTCACGTTGCGGGCGCCGTGGCCAAAATATCTTTGCGCCGCCGCTTCGACGCCATAGGCGCCGGAGCCGAAATAAACGCGGTTCAAATACAATTCGAGAATCTGATTTTTCGAATATTTATGCTCGAGCCAGAGCGCGAGGATCGCTTCCTGGATCTTTCGCGAAACGGTCCTTTCCTGAGTTAGAAAGAGGTTTTTGGCGAGCTGTTGCGTCAAGGTCGATCCGCCCTGCGCCATGCCGCCGCTCGAGAGATTGTGAGAGACGGCGCGCAAAATTCCATATGGGTCGATTCCCAAATGCGCATAAAAGCGGCGATCCTCGATCGCGATAAAGGCCTTTGGCAGGTAGGGGGGCAGGTCGTCGATCCGGACCGCGGCGCCTCCGGTGTCGCCGCGATTGGCGAGCAAAGCTCCGTTGTCGTCGAGAATGGCAATGTTCGGCGGCCGTTTCGGCACGGCAAGCGCGTCGATCGGCGGCAGTTTCGTCGCTTGATAGGCAATCACGCCCGCGCCCGCCGCCACGGCCCATACAGTTGCGATCATGCCGAAATAGAGCAACAGGGCGACAGGCGAACGGCGTTTCCTGGTCACCCGCGATCGTCCGGCATGGCGCGGCACGTTTTCGTCGATCCTTGCTTTGTTTCCGGGAGGTTGGCCGAAGCCCGGCTCGCGGCGTTCCGCCGTGTTGCGCTTTGTCACGCCAATCGCGCCGCCGTTTCGCCAAAATAGACCGGCACCGCGTTTCAGACCCTCGGTTCCTAGCCGAGGCGGCAAGTTTTTATGTTAATTCCGGCGGATTAAGGGCAGGTAAAGATCTGGCCGCGCGCCGCAAGTTCCGCGCGTGCCCGTGCAAAAGCTCCGGTGGAATCATCGCGGCGGCTTGCGATTTGGCTAAAGCCGCGCCAAAGTCCGTCCCCGTCCCCGGCGCAGGCAAGGGGCGGGCATGATGGATCGAACAAAAGCCCGATTGGACCGCCCCCATGAAAGTTACTCTCGAACGAGCGGCTTTGTTGAAGTCTCTTGGCCACGTGCATCGCGTCGTGGAGCGTCGCAACACGATTCCCATTCTCTCGAACGTCCTGTTGCGCGCCGAAGACCAAGCGCTGCTCCTGAAGGCGACCGATCTCGACCTCGAAGTCATCGAGCGATTGGCAGCCGACGTCGGCGCCGCCGGCGCGACCACGGTTCCCGCGCATATCCTCTTTGAAATTATCCGCAAGCTGCCAGACGGCGCGCAAGTTTCGCTCGAATCGAATGGCGAGTCCGGCCAGTTGCGGCTACGCTCCGGGCGTTCGCGGTTCAACTTGCAGTCCTTGCCGGATAGCGATTTCCCGGACCTCGCCACGGGCGAACTTGGCCACGCTTTCAACCTCGCCGCCGGCGACCTCAAGCGGCTGATTGACAAAACCCAGTTCGCGATTTCCAGTGAAGAGACGCGCTACTACCTCAATGGCATTTTTTTGCATACCACTGATGTCGAAGGCCACATGATGTTGCGTGCCGTCGCGACCGACGGGCACAGGCTGGCGCGGGTCGATATTCCCGCCCCCGATGGCGCGATTGGCATGCCGGGAGTGATCGTGCCACGTAAAGCCGTGTCCGAGGTGCAAAAACTCATCGAGGATCAAGGCCAGGAAGTCCGCGTCGAAATATCGGCGGCGAAGGCGCGCTTCACCTTCGGCGATCCTTCCGCAAGCTCGGGACAAATCGTGCTGACCTCGAAATTGATCGACGGCACCTTTCCCGATTATGTTCGCGTGATCCCTTCCGGCAATGACAAGCGCCTCATTGTCGATCGCGCGCCTTTTGCGGCGGCGGTCGATCGGGTTTCGACGATTTCGTCGGAGCGCGGCCGCGCCGTCAAGCTCGCCCTCGCCGATTCGAAACTGACTCTTTCCGTCACCAATCCAGATTCCGGCTCGGCGACCGAGGAACTCGATGTCGATTATGACTCCTCGCCGATCGATATCGGCTTCAACGCCCGCTACCTCCTCGACATTACCGAGCAGCTCGACGGCGACACCGTGCTGTTCAAGCTTGCCGACCCGGGTTCGCCCACTCTTGTGCAAGACCGCGATGGCGCCGCCGCCCTTTATGTGTTAATGCCAATGCGGGTGTGAGAACGAAAAACGCCAGCCGCTCCAGGTGTTTTGCCGGCTGGCGCATAGGAACCGGAGACGCGGACGCAGCCTCTCGGCCGGAATGCGGATGAGTTTCTTGACCGGCGCACACTCATGATCAGATCCGCGCTCATGAACGTCATGACCGCCGCCGCCCTCAAGGCGGGGCGCGGCTTGCAGCGCGATTTTGGCGAGGTGGAAAACCTGCAAGTTTCGGTAAAGGGACCAGGGGATTTCGTGTCTGCCGCGGATCGCAAGGCCGAAAAAATTCTCCACGGCGAATTGGCAAGGGCGCGGCCGGGCTATGGTTTCGTGATGGAGGAGAGCGGCCGGATCGACGGCACCGACAAGAGTCACACCTGGTTCATCGATCCGCTCGACGGGACTACCAATTTTCTGCACGGCTTGCCGATTTTTGCGATCTCGATCGGACTTGCCCGCGAAGACCAGATCGTTGCCGGGCTCGTCCATAATCCGGCAACCGGCGACCTGTTTATCGCCCAGAAAGGGCAAGGCGCCTACCAAAACAACCGGCGGTTGCGCGTGGCGGCGCGGCGCGACCTGGCCGATTGCCTCATCGGTTGCGGCATTCCGCATCTCGGCAATGCCAAGGAACATCCGCGCTTCGCGGCCGATCTCGCCACGGTCATGGCAAAAGCGAGTAATCTTCGCCGCCTCGGTGCCGCCGCCCTCGATCTTTGTTTTGTGGCTTCAGGAAGTTACGACGGCTATTGGGAGCGTAATTTGCAGGCCTGGGATGTCGCGGCTGGAATTATCATCGTGAAGGAGGCGGGAGGCTTCGTCACCGACGCGGACGGCGGCGCCGAGATGCTGGCCAAGGGGTCCGTGTGCGCCGGCAACGAGGCAATCCATCGCGATTTGTTGAACCTGATCCGCACTTGACCACGAGTTGAAATGGACCCTGATTTTGGGACCAGTGGCTTAGCGCGTGGCTCGAAAAAGTTGCTCGACTTTTTTGATTACCCACCCGCGTGACCCAAGTTTGCTTCAAGCTCACCAGCCAGGCGCAACGCCAGGGCCACGATTGTAATCGTTGGCATGTCGCTGCCAACTGTGGGAAAAACCGAACTCCCCGCGACGAAAAGATTGGAAATTCCGTGCACCCTGCAATTGGCATCGACCACACCTTTCGTAGGATCAGAGTCCATCCGCGTTGTGCCCATGTGATGCCAGCAGCCCACGATGTTTTTTGGCCAGATTTCCGCCGGCTCCACTGGTTCTCCGACGAACTGAAGCACACCCTGCCTTGTCATTTCCTCAGTAAGCAGTTTACGGAGCGAGATGAAATGCAGCTTATCTCTCTCGGTTAATTGCCAGTCCACCTCAACTTTATGGAGTCCAAGCTGGTCACGTGCCGACGAGAGGGTGACTCGACTGTCGTAGTTTGGGATTGGCTCGATAATTGTCTCAAGTTCGAAATCCCGTTTCACGAAGCCTGGATTCAAGCGCGCATCGAGAATGCCGATAATCGCTTGAGGAGCATTTCCTAAGACGGCCGGCACCGCTCGGATAATCGCTCGCGCCATATCTCCAAATGGATATCCGAAACGCGCATGGCCTTTTACCTGCCTCGAAATTGCTCTTAAGGCCAAATACGCCTTGGACATGCCACTCGTATAGCGCGCGGCGAGGTAGGTTCTGGAATTTGGAATTGAGAACCTTCGTTGGTACTCGGAGGTCGGCGCGACATGGGCCGAAATGCGAGCCTCCCCAGAAAAATACCCCGCGCGAGAGAGAACCATTGTGGCATCGTAGAGCCGCCGATGACGCTGCTGGGCGTTGATGCGCACTATGTCTGAGCTGATGCGCGGGTGGTCCATGAAATAGCGTCCAACGAGATCGTGCCCGTTGCCTAGTCCCATCTTTTGAATTTGGTTCGAAAGCAGCAGGAGGCGCGCATTCTCGATGCCGCCGGCGGCCAACACAACAATTCTTGCGGATACTGTAAGACTCTTTCCGTTAAGCGTCCTCACCCGAACTCCGGTTACCGTCGTTGCTGTGTCGTCCGTTTGGATTTCGGTTGCATTTGAGAACAGCATGACCTTTATGTTGCCTGCTTCGCCTAGCTGTGCCCGATAAATATCTCCGAATTTGGCTTGCGGGTTGATTTGGCTGATGACGTTATGTAGGCACTTCCGATCGAGCGGGAAGAGGAATAAATCGTCGTTCGCCATTTTTTGCGACCATTTGCTCGCATCATATTCAAATGGCCCGAGCTTCAAGAGCGAATGACTGCGTTCATAATAGCGATCCAATTTTTCCTTGCCGAACGGCCATCCGCTGTTAGGAACGCCATCGCGCTTTTTGAAATCTAGGGAATCGAGAGGCCGGCAATGGCCGCCCCAGCAATTGGTGCTGCCGCCGAAATATCGGCTTCGGGCTTCATCTAGTCTGTCGTAGGATAGTCCCACATTCTTGCCGTCATACAGGGACTGCGTCACCGGATCTGAACGGATGCCCCCACTTTCTAAAAGAATGACATTGTACGATTTTGATAAAAATTCGAGAGCAATTGAAATTCCTGCCGCTCCAGCACCAATAATGCAGAGATCTGTTTGGAATGTAGTTGAATCATCAATTGATCGAGAATCTATAATCATCTTATTGGAACCGTTCGGTCAGACATTCTTGGATTCAACGCAACGAAGCGCGCCACTGCTGTGGTGCAAAGTGAAACGGAGACGCGCGCTTGGACCGCTTCAACCGGTTCCTTAGTTGCAAACCCGACCGCTCCTGTTTTCTCCTAACATAGCGCCAAGGGTCTTGTCTTCTGCTATTGCGGTGGGCGGAGCTGGCCAAGGATTCCGTCAAGCGAAGCTTGATGGCGTAGCAATCGCTTCCCAAGCGATCGCTGAGGTATGGCCGGCGGAGGGATGGGTCAACCGGGCAGCGTCGGGCCTTCATGTTCACAGCCTTCGCTGGCGCCGCTCCGGCAAGCCAGACCCATTTGAGTGCGATTGCCATGCGCCCGATGAAGCCGCCGGCCGGGGGAGAATTCCAGCCCCGAAGAGATGCCGTCTTGTGCGGCATGGCCCAGGCGATGCGGGCGAGCTTGTTGGCCAAAGCGACGACGACGGCGTTCTTGCGTACCCTCGCCAGATGCCCGCGCAACCATCCGCCGCGCGGCGTCTCGCTCTTGGAAAGCGCCGGGAGAACAGCCCTGGCGGCATGGATCAGCAGCTTGCGAAGTTAGCAATTGCCGCGCTAGGCGATCCCGGCGAGACGGGGCGTGCCACTCGGCGTTATCTGCCGGGGCACGAGGCTGAGTCACGCGGCAAGGTCCCGTCCGCGCGCGCATGTCTGGCCTTCACCGATTGCCGCAGCAAGCGCCGTCGGACGAGGCTGAGTCACGCGGCAAGGTCCCGTCCGCGCGCGCATGTCTGGCCTTCACCGATTGCCGCAGCAAGCGCCG
Organism: Hyphomicrobiales bacterium; assembly: GCA_003244015.1. Classification (GTDB taxonomy): domain Bacteria; phylum Pseudomonadota; class Alphaproteobacteria; order Rhizobiales; family Beijerinckiaceae; genus Methylocapsa. Next base: position 7,066 of record QHBR01000053.1, read on the forward strand.
TCGCGTTCAGCACGCGATGCCGGGGATAGTCGCCAGGCGCCGCGCGGCCCATCGTTGTTGGCGCGGTTCTTGGCGCGCGCGGCAAACTCATCGTCGAAGGCGGCGATGCGCGAATCGAAAACCCGCCATTCTTCCCGCATCCTCAATAGGCATGCGGAGCCGCTGGCGGACGAGCTAGGGTTAAGACCTGATTAAC
>QHBR01000310.1 GCA_003244015.1 Hyphomicrobiales bacterium
GCCTCGCCCCGGCGGCCGGCGGGCCCCGCCAATGGCGCGGCGTCAACATCGATCATAGGCACCGCCGCGGCGAGTTGGGGATAGCGCTCCAACGTTGCACCGTTCGATAGGACACACGACAATTTGTGCCGCTGGATAATATCGAGAATGCCTTGCGGCTGGCTGTTTGGGTCGAGCGGCACGAACGCCCCGCCTGCTTTCAAAACCGCCAGGAAGGATGTGATGGCGGATAAGGAGCGGTCGAGAAGGATGCCGATGAGCGCGCCTTTTGCAATTCCAGCGGCGGTGAGCCGGTCGCAAAGCGCATCGGTCCGGGCGTCGAGGGCGGCGTAGGTCAATCGTTGCGTGCCGGTCCGGACGGCGAAAAACCCGGGCCTTTCCGTGGCCGGAATTTGAAACCATTGGGGCACGTTATCGAAATCGTTTCCGGACATCGAATCGCCTCAAAAATATGCCGCCGACTCAAAACGACTGTGACCGTACGCTAAAGCGGTAGGTTTTGGTATCCTCAAATGGGCTACGAGGTCACGAAAACGGACTGTTAATTTCGTAAATTCTCTTGATATATGGTTAATTTCAATATTTATTACATTAGAATAAAAACTAAGAAATTTAGATGTATGTTGTTATTTATCTTCACACTATTATAAATAAACTTAATAACATCGATAGTGTCAACATGAGAATATATTTTTATATGATACTATACATATAATGACCTTGGGTGCCCGCTCGTTCTTCCAGGATTCCTCGTTCAATGCGGCCGGCGGGCGCGTTCCTGCCCTTCATCAATGACTGCATCCAGGACGATCACGAAACCATGGAACCTCTGGACCACGCCCAAAATCCATCAGCAAGTCCTCAAACTCCTCGAGTCAATGATCTAGCCGATGGGGTCCGGACAAGGCGCTCCCGCCTCCCAATGCCTCCAAGGCCCCGGCCGCCGCATTCCGGGCGGCAAATCCCCTTTGACGTATCGCCGCACGGAACACAATTGCAATCGCCATCGCACAAAAGCCGCAGGACAGTTCACAATCGTGACGGCACGCACTAAACTCAAGCATGTCAAGCCGTCATTCCGCATGAACCTGACCAGTACCCTAGCATGAATCGGGCCGGTAGCCGCTCAAATGTTTCAAATAGACAGGAATCTTCCGTGGCGCCAGCGATAGAATCAATAAAAACAATGGGCGCGCGGCGCCTTTTCGGGCTGACGCTCATTGGTATTTGGCTCTTAGCGAGCGTTCCGGGCGCTGTTTGCCAAGGCGTCGTGAAATCCAAGCATGGCGATTGGGAACTGCGCTGCGAGACGCCGCCTGGCGCCGCCAAGGAGCAATGCGCGCTCTTGCAGAGCGTCGCCGCGGAAGACAGGCCAAACATNNGGGGTGCTTCTTCCTTCCGGATTGGGGCTTAAGATCGACGATATCGATGTCGGACGCGCTGGTTTTGTCCGCTGTCTTCCGACCGGATGCGTGGCCGAGGTGGTCATGGAGGAAAAATTGATCGACCAAATGAGAACCGGCCAGAAGGCCACCTTCATCATTTTTCAGACCCCGGAAGAAGGAATCGGCATACCGCTCGCCATAGCCGGGTTTAAGGAAGGGTTCGATGCCTTGCCGTGAATTCGGCCGGAGTTGGATCTGGCGGCCAGTGCCGGTCAACATAGCAAAATCCATCCTGGCCGCTTCGGCGTTTTTGGCGCTCGCTGGCTGCGGCGGCCACCTTGGAAATTTTGACATGCCCGAAGCCGGCGGCTCAACACTCGCTAATTTGCTGGGATTCAAGAGCAACGACGCCCCGGCGGCGCCTGGAGCCGAGGTCCGGCATATCTTTTGCCCCGAAGTCCTTATCCTTGAAGGCACCGCGGCGAGCCAGGCTTATGCCGGAACGCCCCCTTCAAGCGCCAATCTGCGTTATCAATATGCCCTCGGCGATTCGGCCCGCGAATGCGCGCTCGAAGGCGATCAACTCGCGATCAAAATTGGTGTTGCGGGCAGGGTGCTGCTCGGACCCGCAGGCAGCCCCGGCGGTTTTAGCGTGCCGGTCCGCATGGCCGTTCTTCGCGGACGGGATAATCAGCCTATCGTAAGCAAGCTTTATCGCCCCACGGTGACGGTGGCCGCCGGCGAGACCCAAGCGGATTTCACCATCGTCTCCGAACCGCTCCGCGTGCCATTCATCCAGGACCACGCCGAGGACGATTATACGATCAAGGTCGGCATTGACGAAGGCGCGGGTACGGATAAGCCTGCTGGCAAAGGTGCCAAACATTGATGTCACGCGAATTGCGAGGCCAACGATCCGGCCGCCCGCGGCGGTGCGAACTACGCCAAGCGCATTGACAAAAAGGCATTATGCACTAAGTCTTAAAACGTCAGATCACAAGACCCCAGCGGAAGAGACCAGCTCGCGAGTGATACGACGAGCTGGCGCCGAAGGCGCAACCGCCCCGGAAACGCTCAGGCCCACGGACCGCTCGGGGATGACACTCTGGAAAGCGATTTTCCATTTCTAAATGGAAGATCCACCGAAGGAGGTAACTTCGCTCGAAAATTGTTGTCGAGCGAGGGAAATCTTTCAGGTTTCAGGACAGAGGGGGCTAGGCTCGGCGGTTTTTGCCGTCGGGCATGCGCCCCTCTCTGTCTGGCCGGGTGTTTTGATGTCTGAGTGCCAAGCCACCGTCATTGACGTAGCCGTTCGCGAGCTCGCCCGCACGCCGCTTTACGATATGCATCGCGCTCTCGGCGCCCGCATGACCGGTTTTGCCGGCTACGCCATGCCGGTGCAGTATCCATCGGGCATCGTCAGCGAGCATCTTCATACGCGTGCGCTTACGGGACTATTCGACGTGTCGCACATGGGTCAAGCGATTTTTGCCGGATCGCATGCCGCGCGCCGCCTGGAAACGCTCGTGCCGGGCGACATCGCGGCCCTTCCTCTAGGGCGGATGCGCTACACGCAATTGCTCGATGCCCAGGGCCATATTCTCGATGATCTGATGGTGACCCGGCTCGATGACGAAGCCGGGCGCGAGCGGCTCTTTCTCGTCGTCAACGCCGCCACCAAAAGAGCCGACTTCACCCATCTGGCCGCCGAGCTGCCGGATTGCGCGCTGACCGTTCTCGAGGACCGCGCCCTGCTCGCCTTGCAAGGACCGAAGGCCGCGGAGGTCTTGCGCCGGCATGTTTCGTCCGCCGCGGCCAAAAGTGTTTCGGCGATGCCATTCATGTCGGCCAAAAGCTATGCGCGGGATGACGTCTTTTTCATTATTTCGCGCTCCGGCTATACCGGCGAAGACGGTTTCGAGATTTCAATTCCGGCGACGGCGACGCCTGGCTTCGCACAAGAATTGCTCGCCGAGGCGGACGTTCGCCCGATTGGCCTAGGTGCTAGGGATTCGCTCCGGCTCGAGGCAGGCCTTTGCCTTTATGGCCATGACATCAACAGAACCACCGGCCCTGTCGAGGCGGGTCTCTTGTGGTCGATTTCGCAACGCCGGCGCGAGGAGGGTGGATTCTTTGGATATGAGCAAGTGAAGCGGGCGATCGATCATGGTCCGGCGCGCTTGCGCGCCGGGTTTTTGCTCGAAGGCAAGGCGCCGGCGCGGGAAGGTTCAGAGATCGTGACGCTTGAGGGTCAAACCATCGGACGGGTTACTTCGGGGAGCTTCGCGCCGAGCCTCGGGCGGCCGGTCGCGATGGGCTATGTCGGTGCCGCGCACGCCGCGCCCGGTACGCAAGTTTGCTTGATCGTGCGCGGCAAGCCGCTTGCGGCAAAAATCGTGTCCCTGCCTTTTGTGCCACACCATTATTTTGGGGGAGACTAATGACGACGCGCTACACCAAGAGCCACGAATATGTCCGCGTCGAAGGCGGCACGGGCGTCGTCGGGATCACCGATTATGCGCAATCCCAATTGGGCGACGTTGTTTTTGTCGAACTCCCGCCAATGGGTCAGACCTTGTCCAAGGGCGCCGAGGCCGCCACCGTCGAAAGCGTCAAGGCCGCAGCCGAAGTCAACGCGCCCGTGTCGGGCGAAGTCGTAGAGGTCAACAGCGCGCTTGCCGATTCGCCTAGCCTCGTCAACGAGGATCCTTCCGGCAAGGGCTGGTTTCTCAAAATCAAGCTGAGCGATGCCGCGGAACTCGACAGCTTGATGGACGAGGATGCCTATCGTGAGTTTCTGAAGGCCGTTTCTTAGGCATGACGGTTTTAAGTTGAATCGCGCATGGTCTAACCGAAGTTCCCGCCTAATGCGGGCGCCGCGTTGCACCACGATCGAGAGAAGCAAAGATGCGTTATCTTCCTCTAAACGACGAGGACCGCGCCGATATGCTGGCGCGCATCGGCGTCAGCCAAATCGACGCGCTTTTCACCGATATTCCGAAGGCCAAGCGGCTCGAACAAGATCTCGATCTGCCTCCGCGCAAGACCGAAATGGAGGTGGAGCGCTTGCTCTCTGGGCTGGCGACAAAAAATGTCGCGGCAGGCTCGGTGCCGTTTTTTGTTGGGGCCGGGGCATACAAACATCATGTTCCAACAAGCGTCGATCATCTGATCCAACGCTCCGAATTTCTCACGAGCTATACGCCCTATCAGCCCGAAATCGCGCAAGGCACATTGCAAACCATTTTCGAGTTTCAGACCCAGGTCGCGGGTTTGACCTCGATGGATGTCGCCAATGCGTCGATGTATGACGGATCGACCGCGACAGTCGAGGCCGTGGCGATGGCGCGCCGTCTTACCAAACGCCGCAAGGCCATATTATCGGGCGGCCTTCATCCGCATTATGCCGAGGCCGTGCGCACCTATTCGGCGATGAGCGGGGACGCCGTCGCGGTGCTTCCGCCCGACGTTTTTGGGGCCGAGAATCTGGTCTCCCTTGTCGATGATGAAACTTCCTGCGTCGTGGTGCAAAACCCGGATTTTTTCGGCAATCTCCGCGATCTTTCTGGAGCCGCCGCGGCCTGCCATGCGAAGGGCGCGCTTTTGATCGCGGTTTTCACCGAGGCTGTCTCGCTCGGTCTCGTCAAGCCGCCGGGAGCGATGGGCGCCGATATTGTCGCTGGCGAAGGCCAGTCCATCGGCAATCGCTTGAATTTTGGCGGCCCCTATGTCGGGCTCTTCGCCGCAAAATCAAAATATCAGCGCCAGATGCCGGGGCGCCTCTGCGGCGAAACGGTGGATGCCTTGGGACGGCGCGGCTTCGTTTTGACCCTTTCGACGCGCGAGCAGCATATCCGGCGCGACAAGGCAACCTCGAATATCTGCACCAATTCCGGCCTCGCCAGCCTTGCCTTCACGATTCATCTGACGCTCCTTGGCGACGCGGGCCTGCGCCTTCTCGCCCGCATCAATCACGCCAATGCGGCCGGTCTCGCCGGCAGGCTTGCGGCGGTGAAAGGCGTCAAAGTGCTGAACGAGACATTTTTCAACGAATTCACGATCAAGATCGCGGGCGACGCCGCGGAGGTGGTCCAACGCATGGCGGAACAGGGCGTGCTCGGAGGAGTCCCGGTCTCGCGGCTTTTGCCGGACAAGGGATTGGACGATCTCATCCTCGCCGCCTCGACGGAAGTCAACATGGACGCCGATCGCGCGGCTTACGCGAAAACCTTGCAAGACGCCCTGTCATGCTGATGCGACAAACGTTCGACCCACATACGGCCGGAACCGAGGCGCCGGATGCGAAAACCTTCACAGGCAATCGCGGCCTCGAAATCGAGGAAGGGCTTATCTTTGAAATAGGCCGTCCGGAGAATACCGGCGTCGATCTCGACGAACCCTTGCCATTCAAACTTCGGCTCGGCTCGCTCGAACGCCAAGAACCGGCCGGCCTTCCGGGCTTGAGCGAGCCCGAGGCGATACGCCATTATGTGCGGCTGTCGCGGCTGAATTATGCGATCGACGCCGGGATTTATCCGCTTGGCTCCTGCACGATGAAGCATAATCCCCGCCTCAACGAGGCGATGGCGCGGCTGCCTGGCTTTGCCGATATTCATCCCTTGCAGCCGCAATCCACCGTGCAAGGCGCGCTTGAACTTATCGCCGAGCTCGCCCGCTGGCTGATGGTCATGACCGGGATGGACGCCGTCGCCATGTCGCCGAGAGCGGGCGCGCATGGCGAGGCCTGCGGCATGATGGCGATCAAGGCCGCGATCGCGGCGAAGGGAGAGGATGAGGCCCGCAAAATCGTTCTCGTGCCGGAGTCGGCGCATGGCACAAATCCGGCCTCGGCGGCGGGCGCCGGATTCGAGGTGCGTACAGTCCCCGCGCGCCCTGACGGCACGCTTGACCCGGCCGAGGTCAAGCGCAGGCTCGGGCCGGATGTCGCCGCGATCATGCTGACTAATCCCAACACCTGCGGGCTGTTCGAGACGGATGCCGTCGAAATTGCCGCTTTGGTGCATGAGGCCGGGGCTTATTTCTATTGCGACGGAGCGAATTTCAACGCGATCATGGGCAAGACGCGTCCGGGCAATCTCGGCGTCGATGCGATGCATATCAATCTCCACAAGACCTTCTCGACTCCGCATGGCGGCGGCGGACCGGGCGCCGGTCCGGTTGTCCTCTCATCGCGGCTTGCCCCTTTCGCGCCGGTGCCGTTCCTTCGCCGGGAGGAGGGCGGCTTGCGTCTCGTCGAGCATCGAAGCGAGGCGCCCGGCGCATTTGGCCGGATCGCGGCCTTCCATGGCCAGATGGGCATGTTCGTGCGCGGCCTTTGCCTATATGCTGTCGCATGGCGCCGGCGGCTTGCGGCAGGCCACCGAGGACGCCGTGCTGAGTGCGAATTATATCCGCGCGAGCCTCAAGGATCTCATGTCCGGACCATTCGCCGACAGACCCTGCATGCACGAGGTTTTGTTCGACGAGGCATGGCTGGAGCCCACTGGCCTCACAACGCTCGATTTCGCCAAGGCGATGATCGACGAAGGCTTTCACCCGATGACGATTTATTTCCCCCTCGTGGCGCATGGCGCGATGCTGATCGAGCCGACCGAATCGGAATCGAAAGCCTCGCTCGATCTTTTCATCGCGGCCTTGCGCGATCTCGCGCTGGCCGCAAAACGCGGGGACAATGAGCGCTTCGCCGGCGCGCCCTATCACGCGCCCCGCCGTCGCCTCGATGAGTCCCGCGCGGCAAGAAACCCCATACTGAAATGGACGAAGCCAGCCACGTAAAAAGCGGCGCGTGAAGGGCGGGCCTCGCGCCGAGACGCCCTTTACCACGACATAAAGACTTGCTTATATCTTTATTGCTTTGCATATGGGAGCCTGATATAGACCCCGAATCTTCAATTCCGGAGCGCCAGAAACCCATGACTCACTCGTCGCATGATTACGCCATCGCCAATATCGGGCTTGCCGCCTGGGGCCGCAAGGAAATCGCCATCGCGGAAACCGAAATGCCGGGTTTGATGGCAACCCGCGCCGAATATGGGGCAAGCCAGCCGCTCAAGAGCGCGCGGATCGCCGGATCGCTCCACATGACGATCCAGACCGCGGTGCTGCTCGAGACGTTGAAGGCGCTCGGCGCCGATGTCCGCTGGGCCTCTTGCAACATTTATTCGACCCAGGATCATGCCGCCGCCGCAATCGCTTCGACAGGCACGCCGGTGTTCGCCATCAAGGGCGAGAGCCTTGTCGATTATTGGGATTACACCCATAAGATCTTTGAATGGAGCGACGGCGGCACGCCGAATCTCATTCTGGACGACGGTGGCGACGCCACGATGCTCATTCATCTCGGCATGCGCGCAGAGGCGGGCGACACGGCTTTTCTCGACAAAGCGAGCAACGAAGAAGAAGAGGTTCTTTTCGCGACGATCAAGCAGCGGCTCGCCTACATTCCCGGCTGGTACGCTAAATGCGGCCATGCCATCAAGGGCGTCAGCGAGGAGACGACGACCGGCGTCCACAGGCTTTATTTGATGGAGCGCGACGGCAAGCTTCTTTGGCCCGCGATCAACGTCAACGATTCGGTCACCAAGTCGAAGTTCGACAACCTCTACGGCTGCCGGGAATCGCTTGTCGACGGCGTCCGGCGCGGCACCGATGTGATGATGGCCGGCAAGGTCGCGATGATCGCGGGCTTCGGCGATGTCGGAAAGGGCTCGGCTGCCTCGTTGCGCAACGCGGGTTGCCGCGTGTTGGTTTCCGAGGTCGATCCGATCTGCGCGCTGCAGGCGGCGATGGAGGGCTATGAAGTCACGACCATGGAGGATGCCGCGCCGCGCGCCGATATTTTCGTGACCTGCACCGGCGATGTCGACGTCATCACGCTCGACCACATGCGCGCGATGAAGGATCGCGCCATCGTCTGCAACATCGGTCATTTCGATTCCGAGATCCAAGTCGCGGGCTTGCGCAATTTCAAATGGCACAATGTCAAGCCACAGGTCGACGAGATCGAATTTCCGGACGGCAAGCGCATCATCCTTTTGTCGGAGGGGCGGCTCGTCAATCTCGGCAATGCGACGGGACACCCTTCCTTCGTGATGTCGGCTTCGTTTACCAATCAGACCTTGGCGCAAATTGAACTCTGGACCAAGCAGGGCCAATACGATCGCAAGGTCTACACCTTGCCAAAGCATCTCGATGAAAAAGTCGCGGCCCTCCACCTCGATAAGATCGGCGCTAAGCTGACCAAGCTCACCCCCGCCCAAGCGGCCTATCTCGGGCTGCCGCGGACTGGCCCGTTCAAGCCAGATCACTACCGCTATTAATGTTTTAGCGCGAGCGGCCTTCAAGGGGTATTCTGCGCGCCTGCCTAAGGCTGCCATCTTTGCACCGTCCGGGCGGGCTCAAAGGATGCCGGCGGGGAAGCTGGATCCCGGAGGAAACGCGGACAAACTGGTTTTTAAGGAAAGAATAAAAAAGGCGATTTTTCGAGGCTAGGGCAGACAAGGAGCATGATAAATCTTATTAACGCGCGGGCGAAACACCGGCTGTGCCACCAGCTGCATTTCTTCCGCGTTAGCCAAAATGGTGGCCCTTTAGCGATTCCCGATCAGAGGGAATCATCTGATCGAAAAGGAATCGCTCAGATTCAAAGAGTTGGAGCATGTTCTGATCGAAAAAGTCGATCAACTTTTTCGGAACATGCCCTAGGGTTAAGACCTAATTA
>QHBR01000427.1 GCA_003244015.1 Hyphomicrobiales bacterium
GGACATTTGCGGCGCTCATTCGGTTTTTTCCCACACGCCGTCTATCGAGTCGAACCGCGCCAGAGGCCCGCACTCGCAAGCCGGCCGAGGATTCTGCATGCGATCGCCAATGTCTGGGTCGGCGGCTCGACGCAGATTGTCGTCGATCTGCACAATCATCTTGGCCACCGGTTCGAAATGAAGGTCGTGACATCTGCCTTGCCTGCCCATGGTTCTCACAAGGGGATGTCGATCGATGTCGTGCCAAAACCCAATTCAAATCATCTTGTGCGCGCAATATTCAGCCGGTTTCAGCCGCACATCCTGCACGTCCATTACTGGGGCGATGTGGACGAACCTTGGTACAAGACGATTTTCGAGATCGCGGACGAGTACGGATGCCCCATGGTGCAGAACGTCAATACGCCGGTTGCTCCGTTCGCGGGTGTGCGCGTCGATCGCAATGTCTTCGTATCGCACAGTGTCCATGACCAATTCGGCTCGGCCGTTCCGGCGAGCGTTATCCATCCCGGTATCGAACTTGACCGCTTCGCGCCCCTCGCCGCGATCGACCCGCATGCGTTCGATGCCATCGGCATGATCTACAGGCTCGAAAACGANNTTGCCGAAAGACGGCCAAAAACACGCATCGTCATCATCGGCGATGGGTCCTTGTTCGCGCATTTCCGGTCGCGCGTCGAGCAGGAAGGCAGGCTTTCTCAATTTGAGTTTACCGGCTATGTGCCCTATGAGGAGCTCCCGGCGCAATTCGCAAGGTTCAGGACCTTTGTCGCGCCGGTGCGGCAAGAGAGCTTTGGTCAGGTAGTTCCGTTTGCGATGAGTGCCGGATTGGCGGTTGCGGGGTACGATGTTGGCGCCATCCCCGAAATTCTTGGCGGCACAGAGACGCTCGGCGCCACTCTCGCCGAAACGGCTAAAATCGTGACCGGGCTGCTTGACGATCCCGCGCGGATCGTGGCCTTGGGTAAGCGCAACCGGGCAATCGCGCGCGAACGCTTTTCGGTGGAGGACATGGCAATCAGCTATTTCCATCTCTACCGCGACCTTGCCCCGCGTGAGGTCGATATTCTCGGCGGGCTTCCAGACGCGGTTCATTTTCCCATTTAACGAGTGCCACAATTATGACGGTGAGAGCGCTCGTTACCGGCGCCAGCGGCTTTCTCGGCCGAGCCCTCGTCCCAGCTCTGTTGGCCACGGGCGAAAGTGTGGTCGCGACCGGCCGCAAAACCTGCCCCTTTGCGCCGCATCCGCGCCTGATCTGGCGGCAGGCCGATCTCGCCGATCCGGCCGCGCCGCTGGCCGGAATCCTGCGCGGCGTCGATACAATCTATCATTTGAGCTGGTCGACGATCCCCGCCGATTCAAATCTAGCGCCTTCCGAAGACGCACGGATCAACATTGTTGGGTCCTTGCGCTTGCTCGAAAGCGTCGATCGTGGAACAAGTCCGCGGTTCGTATTCGCGTCCTCCGGTGGAACGGTCTACGGGCGGCTCGTTAAGGTGCCGGCGCCGGAGGAGCATCCGCTCAGGCCGTTGTCCGCCTACGGCGTGTCAAAACTGTCGGTCGAAGCCTATCTCGATCTTTTTGCCTCATTTGGCGCCATTCGGCCGGTGTCGCTCAGGATCGGAAATCTATTTGGCCCGGGACAGGAAACCGGGCGGCTTTTTGGCGCCGTCTCCCATTTCAGCAAGCGGGCGCTTGCGGGCGCGCCGATCCGCATGTTTGGCGACGGCGCGGTCGTGCGCGACTACGTTTATATCGACGACGCCGTGGAAGCGCTGGTGCGCGGCGGGCACACCGAAGTGTCCTCCGCAGCGCTCAACATCGGCAGCGGGGAAGGCCGTTCGCTGAACGGCATCGTTGCGGTTCTTCAGAAGCTCTTGGCCAAGCCAATCATGGTCGAGCGCGAGCCAGGAAGGCCGTTCGACGTGCCGGTCTCGGTACTCGATCCGGCCAAAGCCCGGCGCGAGCTCGGCTGGTCCGCCCGCGTTTCCTTCGAGGAAGGCGTCGCAAGAACCCTCGCAAGCATGGCCAAAGCCGTAACATGAAAATCGCGCTCTACGTCCATTGCTTTTTCCCGCGCCATTTTTACGGCACCGAGGCCTATACCCTGGCCCTTGCGAAAGAACTGGCCACTGCCGGGCATCAACCTGTCGTGGTGTCGGCGACATTGGCCGGCGAACCGGGCCAAAGGAACGTTATCGAAGACTATATCCATGAAGGAGTCCGCGTCGTCTCGATCGACAAGAATCCTTTCCCGAACCGCTGCGTTCGCGACAGCTACGAGCAGCCCGCCGTGCGGCATCTGCATGAGCGTCTGCTTCGCCAGCTGCGGCCCGATGTCATTCATGTCTGCCATCTGATCAGCCACACGACGGCATTGCTCGACGTGGCGCGGCGGATGAACGTTCCGGTGTTTGCAACGTTGACCGATTTTTTCGGGTTTTGCTACACTAACCAGCTTGAGAATGCGCAGGGGGCCCTATGCGAGGGGCCGGACCCGGAGCGCGCCAATTGCATCGCCTGTTTTCTCAAGCTCGCCGGTTCGCGTCCCAACGCCGAATTCATCGCCAAGCTTGGCGGACGCAAGGTTGTGCGGACTGCCGTCTCACACCAACTCGCCCGGCTTGGCCGCCGCGAGCGAGAGCCGTTCACCATCAGCTCCTTCGCTCCAAACGACATCGTCCTGCGGCCCGGTATTTTACGCCGTGCGATGGAGGTCTACCGCGAGGCCATCGCGCCTACCCTCTTTCTGAAGGGCGCCTATGAGCGCAATGGTTTTCCCGCGCCATTGCGCCTCAGCCATTTCGGTATCGAAATCGATCGCTCGCCCAAACCGGCGCGGCGCGATCGCGGCGCGGTGAAGCTCGGCTTCATCGGCCAGCTTTCCCCGCACAAGGGAGCGCATCTCCTGGTCGAGGCCTTACGCGCCAGCGGCCGCGCCAATCTTTCGCTCAGCCTATGGGGGCCACAGGATCAAGATCCAGGGTATTACGCCAAATTGCGGCGGCTGGCGGAGGGACTACAGATCAAATTTCTTGGAATTTTGCCGCGGGCGGAACTGGCTGAGGCTTTCGGCACGCTGGACTACCTCGCAATTCCGTCCACTTGGTACGAGAACAGTCCGCTCATTCTTTTGCAGGCCTTGGCGACGCATACGCCGGTTATCGTGGCGGATGTGCCCGGGATGACGGAATTCGTCGAATACGGCGTCAATGGCTTTCATTTCGCGCGCGGCAATCTCGGTAGCCTTACCGGCGTATTGCGTAGAGTCGCGGACGAGCCCAACCTCGCCAGCGAGCTGTGCGCCGCTAGCTCGTACGAGAGGGTTCCGGCCGATATGGCGAGCGATCTCCTCGCCCTCTATGCCGCGCATGGCCTCATTTTGCCCAATTAGCCTAATTCCGAGGCGCCGGCGGCGGCGGAAAGCCGGTGGGGGCGGTCCGGTGTTGCCGATGCGGCGGTGTCGCATGGCACGGGGGGTCGCTTGCATCCCTTGGTTGCGACGGGTGATTTTCCTGGACTGGCGATTTATCGACGCCGTTTGGACAAAATGGTGAGTTACGATTTCTTCTGCAAAAAGGGGCCAACATGACCTCCTGGAACGGGCCGCCCTCAGACGCCCCGATGGCGGTTAGACATCGCATGGGACGCAAGGTGTGACTGCATCGAAAACCAATTCCGCCGCCACAACGGAGCCTGGCGCGCTTGCCGAGATGCACGCGGTTGCTCTCGAACGCGCCGCGATAACCTCGGAGGAATTGCGTCGCTCGGCGCGCGCGGTGCGGCTCGCCAACGCAAGGACCGTCTCGCGGGCAAGCTGGGCCATCGCAGCGCGAATCGCTTATCAGACCTTCAGCCCAGTCCGGCGATCCCGCTCTGGCCTATTCGGATTTCTGGCTTTTTTCGCCACGCCGGCCGCGTTGGCTGTCGTTTATTTCTCGCTCATTGCTTCGAGCCATTATACTTCGGAGGCGCGGTTTGCGGTCAGAGGTGGCGCGCGGCCGCCCATAGACGCCATCTCGGCACTGACCGGCCTTGCATCCTTCACGCAGGTGCAGGATTCCCTCATCGTCGTTAATTACGTGAAAAGCCAGGCCCTGGTCGAAGCGCTCGATCGCCAGCTCGACCTTCGCGCGATCTTTGGACGCGACGGAATCGACTGGATTTCCCGCTTTAATGCCGACGATCCGATCGAAGACCTCGTCAAATATTGGCAAGGGCACATCAAAACGTCGATCGAAGCGCCGTCCGGGATCGTGACAATGCAGGTGAGTGCATTTTCGCCGGAAGAGGCGCTCAGAATCGCCAACGCAACGGTCGAGTTGAGCGAGCGCCTGGTGAACGGGCTTTCGACCCGCGCGCGGCAAGACGCGGTCACCGAAGCAGAAGTGGAACTCGCGCGCGCCGAAACGCGCCTGACCAATGCGCTCTCGACCATGCGTGATCTCCGTAACCAGCAATCGACCCTCGATCCGCAACGCACGGCCGAGGGAATCGGCCGCTTGATCTCGGAGCTCCGCCTGGAAAAAATCCGCCTCGAACAGGAACTGACAGCATCGAAGCGGGGAGATGTCAGCGAATCCGCGCCGCAGGTGCAGATCATGCGCACGCGCGTCGACGTGATCGGCGAACAGATTACCGGCCTTGAGCAGCTTTTGACTTCGCAAGACGATACGGAGCCGCGTACAATCGCCGGAAAGATTACTCGCTTCGACGAGTTCGAACTGGGGCAGCAGATCGCCGAAAAGCAATATACGCGGGCCGCCGCCGCCCTCGAGCGCGCCCGGGTCGATGCGGAAGGAAAGCACGTCTATCTCGCGACGTTCGTCCATCCGGTTCTTCCGCGGAACTCAACGTATCCAAAACGAGTCCTTTTCAGCTTGCTTGGAATAGCCGCGGCCGCGTTGCTTTATGCGATTGGCATGGCACTTTGGCGGGCGACGCTCCGCAAGCTCGCGACGTGATGGCGCGCAATGATCCGGCTTTCCCGCGTGTCAAAAGTTTACAGAACTGAGAACCATCGCAAGGTCGTTCTCGACGATGTCACGTATTTGTTCGATGCGCGGTACACCTATGGCATATTCGGCTCAAACGGGGCGGGAAAATCTACCCTCCTCCGCCTGATTGGCGGCAGCGAGCTGCCCAATTCCGGCCAAATCTTTCGCGATGTCCGGATCTCCTGGCCGCTCGGCTTCGGCGGCGGATTTCATCCCCTGATGACAGGGCGCGAGAATATCAAATTCGTTAGCCGGATATACGGCGCCAACCTGCGGCGCGTGATCGATTTCGTCGAATATTTTTCCGAACTCGGAAATTATTTCGAAATGCCTGTCAGCACCTATTCGTCCGGCATGCAGGCCCGTCTCGCTTTCGGCCTCTCCATGGCTATCGATTTCGATTGCTACCTCGTCGACGAAATCACCGCCGTCGGCGACGCTAGATTCGGCTTGCGGTGCAGACAGGCGTTCGAAGAAAAACGCGGCCGCAGCAGTATGATCATGGTGTCGCATGACATCGGGACGATTAAGGCATATTGTGACCGCGGCCTCGTGCTTTACCGCGGTAAGCTCGTAGCCTTCAGTCAAATCGACGATGCGATAGAGTTTTACCGGAAAAATCTTTGATCATTTACTCGGGAAGCCCGGAAGGCGACCGGGGCGGGAATGACCTCCGGGGGCGGCCGGTTCGAGACGATACAATCGATGTCAGGGGTGCCCGGCGCGGCGTCTCTGGACGAGGACTGGGAAAGTGACAAACTTTACTCGGATGCGGAGGCGATAATGGAAGCAACGCCGGTGACAGAGCCGTTGCGGCGGCCACGTGCTTCCCCACTCGCGATCAACGCGGCCGCGATCAGGGCGATCCTATTGCGCGACATTAGACTGCGAGCTGGACCATACTATACAGGATTTTTGATGATTTTATTGATGCCTCTGGCGCATTTACTGATCGTTGTGATAATTTTCCACTTGTTTGGCCGCTTGGCTCCGCAAGGAACGGATCAGATGGTCTATTTCGGCATATCCATTTTGCCCTTCGTGATCTACGCATATTTGTCGCGGCGGATCGTCTATTCGCTCGCCGAAAACAGTCCGCTTCTTTTTTTTAATCGTGTCAAGATTTTCGATATTCTCCTTGCAAGAGGTATCTTGGAGGCGGCCGACTCCGTCGTAGTTATTATTATTGTCATCTGCATATTGGACGTTTATTCAAATGATTTTTCGCCGCGCGACTGGCCTGGGATCGTGTTCGCGGTCGCCGCGACAATTTATTTTAGTTTTTCTATTGGTGTCCCCAATGCATTGATCACCCGTATCTTCCCGGTTTGGGCTATCGTTTTCAATCTTTCCATACCTGTGTTTTGGCTCGCCTCCGGCATCGTTTTCTTTCCAACCGCCATTCCGGAGCCTTATGACCGGTGGCTTGCCTTGAACCCCCTGCTGCAATGCGTCGAGTGGATTCGTTATGCTTATTACGAGGACTATCCGGACAAGCTTCTCAATATTCCTTATCTCATCACCTTTTCGACTACGTGTCTTGCCGTCAGCTTGATCGCCGAAAGGCTCGTGCGGCGTGTGTTGCTTACGAATTAATATCAAGTTCCAGCGATCATGATTAATGCGCCGAGTGCAGGCCCCGATGAGCGTGATCTTCCGAGGCTGGCCGCCAAATAAGCAATCTTCGCCATATCCTCGGGAGACATGGGGACGTTTGCCGGTGGTAGTCATCGCTGACGATGCTTCAGGCTTGCAATCGGGCGCGCAATGGACGATTTGAACCTTAGGTTGCCGGGCTTCCGGTCGTGTATAGGTCTTATGCCATCGCGACGATACCGTTTCGAAAGAGCCGTACCCAATTCCGGTACGTGAGTAGGGGAAAGGAGCTTATTCTAGGATGACTAGCCGCTTGATCGCCGCCGTAAATGCAGCGTGGCGGAGTGTTCGGCGCGGCCAACGGATTGGCAGGCCGCCTTTGACGCAAGCAGGGCAAATGGCCGACGCCGCGAATGCGCGCAAAGTGGCATCGTTCTGGGATGAGAATGCCGGAAGACATTGCGAGCCGTTCGCGCACTGGGAGAGCCCAGCGCCGATTCAGCATGCCCTTAACAAGCTCGTCACTGGCGATATTTCGATCCATCCGCCTGCCTGGTTCATGCGGCATTATGGTCCTTTCGCTCATGTCGCCGAACTCGGCTGCGGCGATGGGATTATGGTTCACGGCCTCCTTGCCGGCGATCCTGGCCTAACAATGGACGCCTACGACATTTCGACGGCATCGCTAGCCCGCGCGGCGGAGCGAATCAAGACCCATTGTGGCACAACAAAGAGGTGCCGTTTTTTGCCCATCGACCTTAATAAAGAGAGCCTGCCAGAGGCTGCGTACGACGCCGTGTTGACCTCCGGCACAATGCACCACGTCGAGAACCTCGACTTCTGCTTCAGAAACATCAGCCGGTCGCTGCGGCCTGGAGGGTATCTGTGGCTGAACGACTATGTCGGACCGAACCGCTTCCAGTGGTCCAACACGCAGATACGTCTTGCCGACGAGCTCTTGGCGCACGTGCCGAAGACATGGCGCCGGCGCGATAAGGTTGCCCGCTGCGATGCGCGCGCGCTCCGCGCCAAGGATCCCTCCGAGGCGGTCGCCCCCCAGCATATCGAGGCGGCGCTGGCCGCGCATTTCAAGATCGTCCAGAAATGGCCGCGCGGCGGCACCTTGCTCGCGCCGATTTTCGGCAGCGGTTGCCTCGACCCCGCCATGGCCGATAGCCCCGAGGGATTGGCGATCCTCGCCGCCATGTTCGAGGCCGAGCAAGACCTGATCCGCGACGGCGCCCTGCCGTCGGACAGCTACGTTTACATAGCCAAGCCGCGGCCCTCCGCCTGCACTCTCGTGCGCGAGGCCTTCGAACGCCATGCGGGACCGGCGCCCGAAGCCGGGATATTGGGCATCCGGGACAGCCTCGATCCGTGGCTGCGGTTGAACGAGTTCACCGCATTCGAATCGGTCCGCGCGCGGGACTTGGTGGCGCCGTTCCCGCCGGCGGCGCTGATGCATCGCACGTCTGGCCTCGACAACGACCAACTCTTCGCGGCGCATGGCGTCGCGATTTTGAGGGCGCTTGCGGCAGCGAGCCGGAAGCCGCTGCCCGAATATCGCGACCTGCTCGATTTCGGGGTCGGCGCCGGCCGCCTCGCGCGCATGTTCAAAGGTTTTCAGGGACGCTATGCCGGCGCCGATATTGACGCCGGCAATGTCGCTTGGATTGCTGGCAACCTGCCCTGGGTGCAAGCGGTGAAGACGGAGCCTGGCCGGATGCTGCCCTTCGCGGATGCGGACTTCGATGCGGTGGCCGGCATTTCCGTCTTCACCCACATGAACGAGCGGGACCAATTTTTCTATCTCGACGAACTCCGCCGGGTGACGAGCGCTGGAGCGATGTTGTTCCTGACCGTTTCTGGCGCGCGTGTCTTGGAGCGGGCCGAGACCGACCCTAACATCGCCAAGATGCTTGCCTTGCCCGAGGGCGGTCTCGTCACGGCGCGCGCGGCATTCGATGCCGGACCAGGCTTCTGCTTCTTGCTTCAGCACGGCCATCTGACTTCTAGCGAGTACGAATATGGGGTCACGTTCATTTCCGAGGCTTACATCGCCCGCAATTGGTCGAGATATTTCGAGGTTCAGGACATCGCGCGCGGCGCGATCCACGATTTCCAGGACATTGTGGTGCTCCGGCGCCGCGATGATACTTCGACGCCTGAGCCGGGACGTTGAGTGGCTCGGTGCACCGATTCGATAGCCCCGCGCGGAGCCAACCCAAGATTGGTGCGCGGCGAACCCTACGGCAGATCGTGTCCGGCCGTCAGAATCTTCTTTTTCACGAGAAGGAGAAGCAAGGCGTAGACGATGAGGAAGATCAGCACGCTTAAGCCAAGGCGCTTGCGTTCCTCGAGTTTCGGCTCGGCGGCCCACATCAGGAAGGCCGACACATCCTTGGCGTATTGCTGAACAGTTTTGGGCGAGCCGTCCGCGTAATCGACAACACCATCGCTCAGAGGTTTTGGCATGGCGATCTTGTGGCCCGGCATATATTCGTCCCAGTTCGCATCCTTGTCGTCCGTGTAGCCGTTCAAGAGCGCATAGATGTAATCGGGGCCTTGCTCTTGGTATTGGATAATGGGATCGATCAGAAAGAGCGGAAAACCGCGTTCGTAGGAGCGGGCCTTGGCAAGCAATGACA
Organism: Hyphomicrobiales bacterium; assembly: GCA_003244015.1. Classification (GTDB taxonomy): domain Bacteria; phylum Pseudomonadota; class Alphaproteobacteria; order Rhizobiales; family Beijerinckiaceae; genus Methylocapsa. The sequence goes on from QHBR01000427.1 coordinate 9,245, forward strand.
TATCGGGGGGCACCGCGCCGAGCGCCGTCCGCGCGGCTTGTTCGTTAGGAAAATTCCACGGGAAGTAATCCGATGGCCGGCCTGGCCGCTCGAACATTTCGCCGGCATCGTTCGGGCCGTCCTTGATCTTGTATGTGGCGGCGAGCGCCTTGACTTGTGCTTCCGAAAAGCCGGGGCCGCCGGGATCGGCCAAATTGCGGAAAGCGACCAATTTGAGGGAATGACAATTGGAACAATCCTCTCGAAAGACCTGAAATCCGCGCCGGAGCTGCGCTTGATCGTAGTGGCCGAAGGGGCCGTAAAAGCTCCATTCTTGGCGCGGTGGATTGGGCTGCTCCTGCTTTTCGACAGGCCCCGTCTGAGCCTCATCGGCCGCGAGCACCTTGGCGGCGCTTACGGCTAAAGCCGCCACCAAAACCACGCCGAAAGCCAAGCCAATACCGCGGCCGATCCCGTGCCTCATCGCTTTTTTCCTTATGGCCATGGCGGCCATTGCCCGCGTTCGCGCACTTGCCTTGAATTGGCGTCCGCCGCCGCGGCTGGCTTGCCCAGCACCGCGTCGCAAATGGAGGGGGGCAGGGGCTTCGGCTTTTCGAATCGTCCAAGCAACGGCAGGATCACCAGGAAGTAGAGGAAATAATAGACGGTCAGCAACCGGGCGGCGATCACATAGCCTCCTTCCGGCGGCTGCGATCCCATATAGCCGAGGAGCACCGCGCAGGCGGCGAAGAGCCAAAAGAAAACCCTGAAAAGAGGCCGATAAGCCGCCGACTTGACCTTAGAGGTGTCGAGCCAAGGGAGAAACGCGATAATGACGACCGAGGCGAACATCGCTGCGGTTCCGCCGAGTTTTGAAGGGATCGACCGCAAAATCGCGTAAAAGGGCAGATAATACCATTCCGGCACGATATGAACCGGAGTCAGCAACGGGTTGGCCTCGATGTAATTATCGGCATCGGAAAGATAATTCGGCACGTAAAACACGAACCACGCAAAAAACGCGAGGAAGCAAACGAGCGCGAAACCGTCCCTCACGGTGAAATAGGGATGGAAAGGCAAGGTGTCCTTGGCGGTCTTTTTTTCGATTCCGGCCGGATTGTTCGATCCATGAACATGCAGCGCCCAAATATGCAAGACGACGACGCCCGCGATCATGAAGGGCAGCAGATAGTGAAGCGAGAAGAAACGATTGAGGGTCGCGTTATCGACCGCGTATCCGCCCCAGAGCCAAGTCGTAATCGAATCGCCAACCAACGGAATTGCCGAGAACAGGCTGGTGATGACCGTCGCGCCCCAAAAACTCATCTGCCCCCAAGGCAGGACATAGCCCGTGAAGGCCGTCGCGATTGCCAGGAAAAAGATGATGACTCCGAGCAGCCACAAGACTTCCCGCGGCGCCTTGTAGGAGCCGTAGTACATGCCCCTGAACATGTGGATATAAAGCGCGAGGAAGAACATCGAGGCGCCGTTGGCATGGGCGTAGCGCAGCAGCCAGCCGTAGTTCACGTCGCGCATGATATGTTCGATCGACGAGAACGCGAGGCCTGACTGCGGCGTGTAATGCATGGCAAGCACGACGCCGGTGACGATCTGGGCCACCAGCATGAACGACAAGATGCCGCCAAAAGTCCACCAATAGTTGAGGTTGCGCGGGTTGGGGAAAACCACGAAGGAGGAGTGAATAAGGCCGCCGACCGGTAGACGGCTTTCGAACCACTTGGCCAGGCGGCTCTTCGGTACGTAGGTCGACTCTCCGCTCATGATCAGCTCTTCTTGCAATGACTTTTACCGGGGGATTGCCGAAGGCGCGCGCTGTCAAGCAAGCCTTCGCATGCTGCGGCTCTTACCCGATCGTGACCTTCGTGTCGCTCGCGAACTTATACGGCGGCAAGGCAAGGTTGTATGGCGCTGGACCATAACGGATGCGGCCGGACGCATCGTAGACCGAGCCGTGACAAGGGCAAAAGTAACCGCCCTCATAGGGGCCGTCGTTCTTGAGCGGCACGCAGCCGAGATGGGTGCAAATGCCGATGACAATGAGCCATTCCGGCTTTTGCACCCGCGATTCATCGCTCTCCGGATCGCGCAGCTCGCTCAACGGCACCGCACGCGCCGTTTCGATCTCCTTTTGGGTGCGATGGCTGATAAAAATGGGCTTGCCGCGCCATTTCACGGTTACGACCTGCCCTTCCGCGATATTGCCGATATCGACTTCCGCCGAGGCGGCGGCCAATGTCGTCGCGTCGGGACTCATTTGGTCGATCAGCGGCCAGGCCGCGAACGCGGCACCGGCCGCGCCCATCGCGCCGGTCGCCACGAACAGAAAGTCCCTTCGAGTCGGCTCTTCTGCTATCGTACCTGCTGCCATGATGTCCTCGAACTCCGGCTTATCGTCTTGCTTATCGAATAATCGAGCGCCGTCATGGACGCAATAGCCATGCCGCAACGCCTTCGCCCGCCCGTTCAGTGCGAGGTCCGATGCTAGCGCGTCAAGCCACGAGATTGTGACCGTTCCATTGGCGCTCCCCGAATGCGCGACCGCAAACATGCAGCCTGACCGGACCGCGCCTTTGACGCTGGCGTTCTATCAGCCTGATATTCCGCAAAACACGGGCACTATTTTGCGGACGTGCGCCTGTCTCGGGCTCAAGGCTGCGATTATCGAACCCGCCGGTTTCTTGGCGAGCGACAAACATTTCCGCCGGGCCGGCATGGATTATCTATCCCATGTCGAGATCGCCCGCTATCCCATTGGGCTGCGTTCGAGGCGTGGCGCCGCGCCAATGGCCGGCGGCTGGTTCTGCTGACGACCAAGGCAGGCCTAAGCAGACGTGCGCTGATGAG
>QHBR01000376.1 GCA_003244015.1 Hyphomicrobiales bacterium
TCCCGCTTCGCGGGTCCACTTTAATCACATCCGGTATCCCCGCGCGATAAATGAAATTAGGACACAGCTCCAATATGAGCTTATCAAAGGTGTCCACCATTTCGAGGGAGGGTCAAACCTTTGGATGTAGGATTTAGCTAACGTCTGTTTCCATACGCCGCGATGTCAGTCGATCTCGACGCCGGAGCACGCTTGGCGGGGCCGTCGCTTCAATCTTTCACCGACGACAAAGGACGCGCTACCGTTTCCAGCGGTTTCCGCTCGGCTGCCACGCCCCAGACCATCTCGATAATGGAGGCCAGGACCATGAGCGCCGAACCCAACAGATAGCCGTCGAAAACGCTGGCGCGCGAACCGGTTGCAATCAGGCCCCCAAATAGAAACGGCGCCCACACACCGCCGATCGCAGTGCCGGCCGCGTAAAAAAAGGCGATGGCGAGCGCGCGAATTTCCACCGGAAAGATCTCGGACGCCGTCAAATAGGCGGCTCCCGCCGCCGTGGACGCAAAAAAGAAAATTACCGTCCAGACGATTGTCTGCTGCGTCGCGTCGAGAAGATGATGCGCGAACAGCCAGCCGCTTCCGGCAAGCAGCAAACCAGAAACCGCATAGGTAAAGGCGATCATTGGCTTGCGGCCAATGGAATCAAACAGCGGACCAAGCAATAATGGGCCAAGCACATTGCCAAGCGCGAAGGGAAGAATGTACCAGCCGACATTGTACGATGGGACATCATAGAAATTTGTGAGAACGAGCGCATAGGTGAAAAAAATTGCGTTATAAAAGAAGGCCTGCGACAACATGAGAGCAAGTGCCAGAAGGGTCCGGACTCTGAAAGTGATGAAAAGCGTTTGAAAGACTTCCCGCAGCGGCGTGTGCGTACGCGGGTGCAAACGCATTGGCGTGAGCGTCGATCCGTCCTGAAAACGCGCTCCATGTAGGCGGAATCCGGCTTCGATTTCATCGACCAGCTTTTCCGCTGCCTGCTCCCTTCCATGAATGACGAGCCAGCGTGGGCTTTCTGGGATCCACGTCCGCAGAAAAAGAATAATGAGGCCGAGCGCGGAACCGATGAAAAAAGCGAGCCGCCAGCCGATGTCGGGATCGAAGCGGGCCGGGTCCAGAACGAATATCGATGCGGCTGCTCCCAGCGCGCCGCCGATCCAGAACGAGCCGTTGATGGCAAGATCGGCCCATCCGCGATAGCGCGCCGGGATCATTTCCTGAATCGTCGAATTGACCGCACTGTATTCGCCGCCTATTCCAGCGCCGGTCAGCATGCGGAACAGACAAAAACTTTCCAGATTCCAGGCAAAAGCCGTAGCGGTCGTGGAAACTAAATAGAGACCTAACGTAATAAAGAAAAGCAGCCTGCGGCCTAGCCGGTCCGCCATCCATCCAAAGCCAAGCGCGCCGATGACCGCGCCCGCGAGATAAAAGCTCGACGCCAAGCCGATGTCGGACGCAGTGAAGCGCAGGCGGGGGCTCGCTTCGAGGGCGCCCGCGATAGATCCCGCAAGTGTGACTTCAAGACCATCGAGCACCCAGGTAATTCCGAGCGCCGCCACCACCAGCGTATGAAACCTTCCCCAGGGCAGACGATCGAGACGGGCCGGGACACGGGTTTCGAGAATCTCGCCGGCCGCATCGTGCATCTATCGCCCTTCACGTATCGGCCACTGAATACCGGGAAATTAACCCCGGAACGCGCTAGGGTCAAATACTTGTCCGAAGGCTGCGTAGGTTCTCAACCAGCGACGCTCGCTTCGCGCTTTTCAACATCAAGCGCGACACATTGCCTCCCCGCCGCCACCGAACCTCCCAATGCACACCGGTGACAAATGTGCGCAATCTGAAATTGCCCTATTGGCGCGGTGGGCGCAACGCAGAATGGCGCTGTCTCGTGCCGGCGACGTCTTTATTGCGAATGGACAGACACCCGGCCAAAGGCGACGCGTTGGTTTGCGCTCGACGACACCCCGCCGCTTTGCCAAGACGGACACGCATCGCCAAAACGAACTGTTCGCGCTGCTTTTGCAAGTCGAGGAAGGAACCGGTTTGCCGCCGGCATGACGCTCAAAACAGGCCGAACCAATCTTCCCCGGTTCCGGAGCCTTGGCGCCGGAGCGCTGTGCGGGCTTTGCCGCGCGGGCTAGGTTACACGCGGAGTTGATCATGGCAATATGGGAAAAAGCCTCCGGAAAACAAGTATAACCAGCGATCGTGACAACGCCCCCACGATATCATCCGAAAAGGCGCGGATGTGGGATCATGCCTTCTCCGCAACCAGTGCGATCAGACGAGAGCGTTATTGCTTCGGATTTGTCTTTGCGGCGTGACTTGCGGTCGAAGAAAAGCGCCTGACTGATGATCGCCTTCAGACTGTCCACGCCGAATGGCTTGGTAATCAGGAAGGCTGGCTCCGGCCGCATGCCGGTCAGGAACCGCTCCGGATAGCCCGTAATGAAAATGACCGGCACCGAGAAATCGCCGAGGATCTGGTTGACCGCTTCGAGACCCGAGCTGCCGTCGGCGAGCTGAACATCGGCGAGGATGAGGCCAGGCCGTTCGCGCCGGGCGGCTTTGACGGCTTCGCGATGCGTGCGCGCCACGCTGACGGCGCGGTGTCCGAGCTCCGCCACCAAGATCTCCAAGTCGAGCGCTATGAAAGGTTCGTCCTCGATGATCAAGACATCGGTGCGAATCTGTTCCGCGATCTCCCTGCCCGCGGCATCGATCAGGGAGGCAGCCTCTTCGATGGAACACTCGAGTATATCAGCCACCTCGGCTGTCTCGAATCCTTCGAGCGTGCTGAGAAGAAAAGCGATACGAGGCCGCAACGTTATAGCTTCGAGATTGCGATAGGCACCAATTTCATCGCCGGAAAATCCTGCCTGGTCAACGTGATCATTGACCGGCACCGAGCTCCAAACTTGCAGGAAAAAACGGTAAAGCGCCGTCCGCACATCGCCTGCAGCCGCGAAACTGTCTGGGTCCGCGACAATCGCCTCCAGCGTGGCGAGTACGTAAGCATCTCCACCGGGCTGACTCCCGGTTAATGCCCGTGAAAACCGGCGCAGATACGGAAGCAGATGCGGAATTTGCGAGGAAATAGCCTGAGAAATTGACATGACAAGGCCCTTTTGACCATTTCGCTGCAAAGGCAGCATCGCCTATGAATTCCCCGGCGAGGCGGGTCTCTTCGCCGATCCTATTTGCCGCGAAGCTTATCCTTCAATCCGCCCACCGCATTCTGAATCTTGCCGGCGGCCCTGTCGCTTTTGCCTTCGGCTTCAAGCTTGGCGTCACCCGCGACTTTGCCGGCGGCTTCCTTAACCTTGCCTTTCGCCTGCTCTGCGAGCCCGCGATACGATCCTTGCCCATGTCGTCTTCCTTTCTTTCAATGAGAGGATATTTACTGCTTGCCTTGACGGCATATGGCAATGCAAGAATGGCGGAAAAGTTCCGTTGCATGATCGGTGGATTGGCTTCGCTCCGAGATTTGGCGCCAAGGCACACCCCGAGAGAACCGGCAGCCCCTTATCGATCGGTGGCAGGGAACCAACGGTTCACCACCGCGTTGCCAACGTTCCACCACCATACAATTTCCCTCGAACGATGGAGTATCAAATATGGGCTTAGGGAAAGGCGCACTGCTTTGGCTGATTGGAATTCCGCTTCCTATCATTATTCTGCTAGTGTTGTTTTGGCGCTAGTCCGGCTCCAAAGCCGTGCTGGACAGACGGAAAACGCACCGCGACAAGACCGCTGGCGGAAGCGAGCCCTTTTCCGCCAGCCTGCCACATCAAACGCTTTGGATTCGCAGATTGAAGCCGTGCCGGTGCAATGTTGCAGCGACGCCGTCTTGTAGATGGAGAATGTGAATGTTGAATCTTCTTATTGGCGCGCTCATCACTTTCGTGATTGTCATTCTGGTGCTGTACCTTGTGGACATGCTGCCGATCGACGGCCGCGCAAAGCAGATCGTGCGCGTGATTGTGATCATCATCGGCATCGTCTCGCTGCTAAAGTATCTTGCAGTCTTTTGAGGCTTGGCTGCTTCGGGTCGTTGTTGAGATATTCGACACCAAGTCGCGGCAACCCAAAAAAACTATAGATAACCGGCAGAGCGCCACTTTATCGTTCGCGGAAAACTGTTCAAACAAGCGGAGCCAGCTATGTATTCCCCTTGGCAAAGATTGTGAACGCGAATTCAGGCAGCCATCTTCTGGCAACTTTCGGCGCAGTGACGGCAAGCGTCTACGCAATCTTTCATTTCGCCGATCCGCTCACAATCTGCGGCGCATTGTGCGCAGATCTCGGCGCACAAGCGACAAGTGCGTTTGTGAAGTTCCGAGCCGATCAGCATGACGTGCGCGGATGTTCGACAGATCTCGGCGCAAGCCATGATCAAGCTGAAGTGCTTGGGTTCGGTATGCTGATCGCCGATCTCCAAGCAATGTCCCATCGCCGTCGACAGGCACGTTTGATAGCAGCGCAGACATTCCTCGATGCAGCTTTTCATTTCCGCGTTGACGCGATGCATATGCGTGCCCCTTTTCTACGCATGCGCCCAGCTAGACGCCAAGCCTTTGCAGAAACGGGAATTTGCCACTTTAGTTCCCTTGGATGGCTTGGTGCTCCGTCCCAGCCCTCAGCCTATAGGGCACCTCGAAAAATATT
>QHBR01000179.1 GCA_003244015.1 Hyphomicrobiales bacterium
ACATTTCAGAGGCATCGCGACACCTACGAAAAGACGGCCAGAAACTTCCTCGCCGACCTACCTCCCCCTCGTATGCGCGCTCACTTGGCTCAAATGACGACACGCCCTAGAACGCCGAAATTGACGAGCCCAATTCCGCGCAGCCGGCGCCAGCGGCTTTTTGCCATCATCGCCATATTCCTCTCTAAAATTCAATAACCGCCTGCTGAGATGGTGGTTTGATTGGGAGCCGCTAAAAGCGGTTTGAACCGGCCTTCCCAAGATGCGGCCGATGCGAGCCCAATTCTGGCTCAGGCGGCGCCCTTAGCAAGCTGGAGCCGCCGTCATTGGCGAAAGACGGGCCGCGCGTCTGGTCCCGGCCCCATCCCGATCGTCGGCCCGGTTTCCTTGGGTCGCCGCCGGACAAACCCCGCCGCTTCAGCGGGGCATTATTTTGCCGTCGTTCTCGACATGGGTTGAGCGATTGAGCACAACACCGAGAATCTTGGTCGATCTGAGGCTGTCTAGGATCCGGACTCAATTTAATTCAGATTCAGTAGGCTAAGGTAGCGGCGAAGCAGAGGGCCGAAAAGAAGTTTTGCGCGAACTTGTCGTAGCGCGTGGCGATGCGCCGGAAATCCTTGAGTCGTTGAACCAAAACAAATTCGCATTCATGGCCTTGGCCTCCAAACCGTTTGACCAAACCCTTGAATCAAAACATGGTTAAGGTCTTAACCCAAGGAAAGGAGAAAATGCCATGTACCGAATTATCAGTATTGTTTTGTATGTTGTGTCGTTCCTTATCGGTGTTTTACTGTTTGTCTTGGGCCATCCCCCGTCCCCATCAACTATGTGATTGGCGTGATTTCGGTGGTGCTTGGAGCTGCAGGGCTTGTTGGACTAAGAACCCGAACCTAATGGCTGGACGTTAGCAGGATGCAGTGAAGATGCTACGGGATTGGGCAGACATCCGCGCCGCCTTCCTGTCATCGTCATGCCTAATGAAATGAATGTGAAGGGGCCGAAAAATCAGATAAGCCGCTCCACCGTGACCCACACCGGCAAGGGCGGGTTCGCTCCAGCGGCGCGGCGGGCGCTCGCCGAGGCCGAAGAGCGCCGCCGCACTGGTCTATTGAATCAACCCGCGGTCCGCAAGGAAATCAATGGCCGCGACGGTCCCGAGCCCGTGCGCTATGGCGATTGGGAAGTGAAAGGTATCGCCAGCGATTTCTGATCGCCGCTCCCCATCGCCCGCGACGGCGCCAGGCGCGCAAAAAGGCCCCGCGCAAGCGGGGCCTTCATTTAAAAGCCGGGACGTCGTCAGTCGTTTTGGCTGCCTGTCAGGAACAGGAGCGACTGAAAGATGTTGATGAAATCCAGATAGAGCCGCAAGGCGCCATACACGGATTTCTTCGTCGCGACCTCGTAACTGTCGCTCGCATAATACATTTCCTTGATCGCCTGCGTGTCCCAGGCGGTGAGGCCGGAAAAGATCAGGACAGACAGAATCGACAGGGCGAATTGGAACCCGGTGCTCTGCAAGAACAGATTGACCAGCATCGCAATCACGAGGCCAAAGAGGCCCATCACCATGAACGCTCCCATCGGCGCCAAGTCACGCCGCGTCGTGTAGCCATAAAGGCTCAAGCCGCCGAAGGCCGCCGCGGTCACGAAGAACGCGTTCGCAACTGATGTCCCGGTATAGACAAGCAGGATGGTCGATAGGGACAACCCCATCGACGCCGCGAAGGCAAGAAACACGCCGCGCGCGGCCGAAGCCGACATCTGGTTGATTCGGACCGAGAAAAAGACCACGAAGGCGAGTGGCGCCAGCATCACCACCCATTTAAGCGGCGTTGTATAAAGCGTCACGCCAAACGAGGTCAGCAGCAGGTGCCGCCCCACCGGCACGCCCAGCGCCGGATCGGTCGTGACGGCCAGCATATGAACGCCAAACGCCACCGCACCGGTGAGCGCCAAGCCCACCACCATGTTGTTGTAGACGCCAAGCATGTAAGAACGCAGGCCCTGGTCGATTTCGGCGCGACCGGCCCGGGTGACGCCCTGCCCCCAGCGGGCACTAGCGTTGGGGTCGAAGTCGGACATGTTTTCCTCTATGCGTTATGGAGGCTTGACCGCCTCCGGCCGCTGCCCTTGCGGGATTCAGCGTCGGCCTTAATATGGCGCAAGCACGCGATCCGCACAAGGGCACGCCATCATGAACAATGGTTAAGGTCTCTTAATTACAAATCGCGCAGATAAGGCCCCGGTTTGCGCCCGAGGACCCGCCAGGTCCCTAGAAGCCCGAGGCAGATCGTGACAATGACCGCGACGGCGGCGGCGACGATCGCCTGTGGCCAAAGCCAGACAAATTCAAGGTCCATCACGCGGCGCACGATCGCGAACGCGGCCGCGCTCCCCGCCGCGACGCCGAAGAGGGCGGTGCAGAACCCAAGTAGACCGTATTCATAAATATAGGCGGCAAGCAGGCCGGATCTAGTCGCCCCGAGCGTCTTGAGCACGACGGCATCGTGTGTGCGGGCATGCTGACCGGCCGCGAGCGCGCCGCCCAAGACGAGGATCGAAGCCAGGAACGCCACGCTCGACGCAGCCCTAACGGCGAATGCGAGCTGGCCGACAACGGCATTTATGGCGTCAAGCGCGTCTTTCACGCGGATGCTTGTCACCGAGGGGAAACTCCGCGCCGTCTCCCGTAGCAAAGCAGTCTCCCGCGCGGCGTCGCCGCCATTGGCAAAGGTTAGCGTGGCAAGCTCCCCGAAGGGAGCGCCCGCCAAGCTGTTTGGCGAAAACACTAGGACGAAATTGATCCCGTAGCTGCGCCAATTGACCTTGCGGGTGCTAGCGAGTCTGGCGGTGATGTCGCGGCCGAGAACATTAACCGTGACCTCGTCGCCGATCGCTAGCCCAAGCCCTTCGGCGATCTCGCTTTCGACCGAAACCAAGGGCGGTCCGCGGTAGTCCGTCGGCCACCAGCTTCCCTTAACGACGCTCGATCCCTCCGGCACGGATTCGGCGAAGGTAATCCCGCGATCGCCTTCGAGCACCCAAGCGACGCTTTGCTTCGGCCGAGCCGCGCCGGCCTCGATCCCGTTTAGCTTGACGATGCGTCCGCGCAGCATCGGGACGAGTTCGATTTTGCCCTCCGGCGCTTGGCCTTTCAAAAAATTGGCGAACGCTTCGGCCTTCGCGCTTTGGACATCGAGGAAAAAAAAGCTTGGCGTCTTCCCGGCAATGGAATGGTGGAGTTCCGCTCTGATGTTGCCGTCGATAAGAGTGAGCGCAACAAGAAGCGCGAGTCCGAGGCCAAGCGACAGCACGACCGAAGAGGTCAGCGCGCCGGGCCGGTGAATATTGCCAATCGCGAGCCGCAACGCCACGCCTCGCGCGTGCGGAAGTCTTTTTGCGCAAGCCACGATCAGAAAAGAGGCCGCGCGCAGCAAAATAAAGGCGGCAAGCGTCGCGCCCAAATAGATCGAGACGAGCGCTCGATCCGCGGCAAAAACGAGAACCGTCGAAGCAAGGCAGAGAGCCACGGCAAGCGTCAAGACGAGATAGCGCGGCCTCGGCGCGGTCCGCCGGGATTCGATTCCGGCGCGAAACAGGGCCTGAACCGGCACGTCGTGCGCGCGGCCGAGCGCGCCCGCGGAAAACGCCAGCGCAGTCAGAAAGCCATAGAGAAGCCCCTTGGCGATCGCGGCCGGATAAATCGCTGGCGCGATCGGGAACGGAATCAGGGACCCGAATGCAGAGGCCGCGACAAAAGGCAAGGTGGCGCCGAAGGCCGCGCCCAGCGCCGCCCCGGCACTCGCGACAAGCATCGCTTGGGTCAACATCAAGGCGAAGACAGTGGACCCAGTCGCGCCCAGCGCCTTCAGGATCGCGATCGTTTGCCGCCTGCGCTCGACAAAGCCGTGCATCGCATTGACGACACCGACGCCGCCCACGATCAGAGCGGTGATCCCGACGAGGGTTAGGAATTCGGTGAAGCGGTCAAGATTCCGGGAAATCTGCGGCGAAATATTATTGCGCGTGCGAACTTCCCATCCGGCCGCGCGGAATCGCGTTTGCGCCGCCCCCGTCAATGCCGCGACTTGAGCATCGCTTGCCGGCGTTCCCTGGAGCGCGACACGATAAAGCCATCTGACGAGTGAGCCTGGTTCGAGCAATCCGGTCGCGCGCAAGGCCTGCTGCGAGATCAAGGCCGGGGCTCCAAACCTTATCCCGCTGGCAAGCCGGTCAGGCTCGGAGACGAGCACCGCGCGCAACTCGAACCGCGCGCCGCCGATCGTAAGACGGTTCCCGATGGCGAGGCCGAGCCTTCCAAGGAGCGCCGCGTCCGCGACGATCCCGTAGGCGCCGTCGCGCCCGGCCAAGGCCTCGGCGAGAGGCAACGCCGGATCGAGGACGGCTTCGCTCGCCAGGGGATAAGCTTCATCGACGGCCTTGATCTCGACCAGAGTCGCCTCGCCGTCATCGCGCCGCGCCATGGCGCGCACCAGCGCCACCGGCGAGAGGCGTCCCTGCCCAGCAAGAAAATCGCGCTCGGAGGAGGACAATTCGCGCTGCGCAAGATCGAAGGAGACATCGCCGCCGAGGATCGCGCGGCCCTGCTGGGCAAGCCCGTCTTTCAGCGAAAGCGACACCGAGCCAATGCCGGTGATCGCGGCAACGCCAAGCGCGATGGAGGCGAGAAAAATCGCGAACCCGCGCAGGCCGCCGCGAAACTCGCGCAAGGCAAAGCGCAGGACCAACGGCAAGCGCCTGGTCCTTGACCGATGACTCCGGACCTTCGTCAAAGAGACGAATTGATTGCACCTTTTCATGATCTTCACTTTAACCGGAGCGAAGTTTCGCTTTCCTGCTCTATCCGGGTTCGGGATAATGAACGGCGAGCCAGATCGTCGCATGATCTTTGGCTGTCCATTCGACACGGTGTTTTACGCGCGCCGGGATAAGAAGATAGTCGCCTGGGGACAAAACCTTGACCTCGGCCTCGCCTTCGAAACAAAGGCCTGCCGATCCGGCCAAGACCACGACCCATTCGGCCCAGGGCTGATCGTACCAAAACCCCGGCGGACTCTTCTGACCCAAGGAAACGATCCGCTCGATCTTCTGATTGGGCTTATCGAGGAGGCTGGTGACGATTTCTTGGCGCACGTCGCCGGGCACCGCCTCGAACAGATTGCCGGACACGGCGGGCGCGCTCATACGCGCACCGCGAGACCAGTAGGCTTATCGATCAGGCCGGAATGCATCCAAATCCTGCGATCGCATTTGCTGGCATCCTTGGCGCGCTTCAGGCCGGATGGATGCCGCCAATTGTCATTGTTAACCTATCAACCCAGTCTCGTTGTCCTTCAGTGTCTGGGACATCGACGCCGCGCGCCTTGCCGATGAGATTAAATGCTGCTGCCGGAGTCAACCCGAAGAGCACGAGAACGCAGGCTGCCATGAGCGCTGAGCGTCCGATCCCGGCCCGGCAACGCAGAGCGACGCCTTTCCCCTCCTTCACATGCGCAACGATCGCTTCGGCGAGGGCTCTCGCCTCGCACGCTTTCGAAGGCACGCCACGGTCCGGTAAAGGGAAGGAAATGAACTCCATACCGACATCATGGCAAAGATCGGGTTCGCGCTGAAGGCCGAGTTCTTCGACCTCGTTGGCTTGAAGGAGGCTCACGATGACGTCGATTCCTTCCGCTCGCCAACCCGCGATCTCGTCGTCGAGCCAATCACTCGAGCGCGGGCGCGGCATGCTCACCAAGCGGCCGCTAGCGGGCAGGCCAACCCAATAAATTTTTGGGCGCATTCTTGCTCTAAACTTCGGCCGCGCTACGAGAGCAGAGTTTGGACATCAATGGTCGGCGACGACAAAAGAACCGCCCGAGAAATCGAATTTCAGCCGATTGGCGGATTGAAGTTCTTCCGGCAGTCGAATCGCGACCTTAAGCCCGCCCATTGGGACGACGAGTTCATCAGTCAATTTTTTGGGATCAATCGCGCCAACATCAACACTTGGCCCTAACTTCGTCACTTTGCCCGTCACTTTGTCCGTGAAAGTCCCTTCGGTCCACCAGATGATGATTGGGGCTAAGCCTGCGTTTGGACTGGTTCGCTCCACAGCCTTCATGAAGCGGCGTATAACATCCTCGGTGGGCGCCGAAATGGAAACGTCGATTTTTCTGTCGTTGCGCATAAGCGAACCTCGGATCTGAGAGTGGCAATCAAAAACACTTGATGAGTCAGAGAGAAATTCATAATGGCCGCACTGCCTCTTGGCGGTCGAGGCGGCGCACGGAGGCTCATGGCACCGCCCGAAACGGTGGACAGTCCCCTGTGCCGAGAAAGCTCCATTCAAAATTTGCAAGTGCCGACTCATAAACGCACGTCGTCCGTGGTATAGATATGGATATACCAACTAACATCCCAACATGAAGAACATCGCCGGCCAGCTGCACTCTGTGGTCTTCGTCAGCCGAGGTTGGGGCTAAACTTCCGTCCTTCGTCCATTGCCCGCTCTCGCGCCCGTTGCCGGCCGGCACACGCGGCTGATCGGGGTTGTATTTTTCGAGATCGCGCGCCGCGCGTGGAAAACCCAAGGCCTTCATCAGATCGCTTGGGTCGAGTCCTTTTTCGAGGGCCGTCCCGGCGAGGAAGAGACGGTAGGCGTCCGCCTCATCGATCTTCGGCAAGCCGATGAACGCGAGATGGATTTGCGCCAACGCTTTTTCGCCAGCGCACCATAATTCGGGTCGCGAACGGCTCGCCCATCATGTCCACATCCTGGAGGGCATCTCGAAAAATAC
>QHBR01000429.1 GCA_003244015.1 Hyphomicrobiales bacterium
CTCAATTGACGACACGCCCTAATAGTCTATCTTATTCATGATAATTCAAGCAGCGCAGCGGACATGCTTTGCGTGGATATACGACTTGACCCTGTGGGGACGGTTCTGGATGGATGTGAGGATCGATGAGGTGGTCGAGATCGTCGCGGGTCTTGGCGCGCGGCTTGTTTTTGATCGTCTGCTTTAGATCATTGTTGAGATATTCGTCCTTGTTGTGTTCCGGCGCATCGGCCGGAAGAGAAAGCCTCGATCTCTTGGCCATGTCGCGCCAGCCCCTCCATCACCGCTATGAGACGCCTCATGCGGCCGGCGGTATAAGCGTCGAGATGCTTCCATGCCAACGCGCCGGGGTTGCGGCCGGGCGAAGGGAGGCAAAATGAACAAGCGCAATTTGCCGTCTAGCGTTGGCACGAAGCGCCGACTTTCTTCGCCCGATGCGCCGCGATCGGCGATCAAAAAGATTTGCGCCCGGCGCCCTTGATCAGGCGCCTCGGGAATTCGATGAAGACACCGGCGTTGACGCGGCCCTTGGCGATGATCATGAACCGCATTTTTCCGCGCGGCGGAATCGCCGGCACCAGGCTCATGCCATTTTAGCAAGTCCGATAGACCGGACTTGCCTTGAATGCGAGAGCCGGCCGCTTGAACGATCGGCGTGTCGCCGCTCGCCCCCCAAAATCAGACATCGCTCCGCGCCCCGCGTGATGACCGGAGCGGAGGTGCGCGGCGCCGCCGGGATAGTTGCCGGCTGTCTCGTTCCGCGCCGAGGTTTTGATCTTCGGGTATTCTGGTAAGGCCGCCGGAGCACTGAGCGTACCAGCGCCTCGTCGCGCTCCCATGGGCGATGCAATGGTGCCTCGGCAGGGGATGCCGAGCGGCGCCAACAACCGGCCACCCGAATTTTTCCATGCCCTCAATGAATCACTTGGGCTCCGCGCCGTCAAAATTGCGAAAATACTTATGGACGGATTCATAGTCGGTTGCTTGAAGAAACTACCGGGGGCGCGTCGCTTGCCACCAGAGGGCATGGCAAACCGTCAGGGGGGCTGCGAAACTCAAATCCATGTACCCCAGGGGAACCCGCAGGAGCGCTACCGTGCAGGCGCTTGCGTAATGAAGGCCAGCCGCATAGTAGCAAGATGTGGGGCTAAATGAGGGGCCGCAAACGCCACTTATAACAAACACAATAACATCAATTACTTACAGAAAAAATGGCGGAGGGAGCGTCCGTCATATCCATGTTTTCAGCAATCCGCGATCGTCCACATATTAAGAAATTAATCAATAAGTTGATGATTGATTTGTGTTCTCATGTCCGTAATTGTCTGCTATAATCCGCGTCTAATTGTAAGACCAATTGTAAGACCGGATGGCGGCGATGGCGGGAAAAACAAGACTTTCGGCGCGAACCGTGGCGACCGCGAAGCCGGGGCGTTATGGCGATGGGCGCGGGCTTTGGCTTGTCGTGTCCGAGACCGGCGCTCGCAAGTGGGTATTCCGGTTCACCTTTGGTGGCCGCGTCACGGAAATGGGTTTGGGCAATGCGGCCGTCTCTCTTGCGGCGGCCCGCGATAAAGCCGACGAAGCCCGCAAGCTTGTCGTATCAGGGATCAATCCAATCGAGGCCCGGCGCGAAGCTGTGAGGATCGCGGCCGGGAAGCCAACCTTCGGCCAATGCGCGGATTCGCTCCTTGAGGCCAAATCTTCCGAGTGGCGCAACGAAAAGCATCGGGCTCAATGGCGCATGACGCTCGTGGAATATGCCAAGCCTCTGCGTGAAATGCCCGTCGACCAGGTGGACACGGAAGCCGTATTGGGCGTGCTGCAACCGATCTGGCAGGCCAAGCCTGAAACCGCTTCCCGGTTACGTGGCCGAATTGAGTCCGTTTTGGATGCGGCGCGCGCCAAGGGCCACGTTGCTCGTAATGAGGCAAATCCAGCCCGGTGGCGTGGCCACCTCGATACGCTCTTGCCGAAGCGTCAGAAACTCACACGCGGCCATCACGCCGCCATGGCCTTCGATGACGTACCGGAATTCATCGGCCGCTTGCGCAATCGCGAGGCGATGGCGGCGCTGGCCTTGGAATTCCTTATATTGACGGCTGCGCGTTCGGGCGAAGTGCTTGGCGCACGTTGGAATGAAATTGACGTCGACGCGAAGGTTTGGACGATTCCCGCGACTCGCATGAAGGCAGGCCGGGAGCATCGCGTGCCGCTGTCCGATAAGGCGCTGGCAATCCTTGAGATGCTTGCCGAGGCGAGAACTGGCGAATTCGTATTTCCCGGCCAGCGGCCGGGGAAGCAGCTCTCAATAATGGCGTTGGGAATGGTGCTGCGGCGGATGAAGGCTGAAGCCGTGACGGTGCACGGGTTCCGTTCGGCCTTCCGGGATTGGTGCGGAAACGAGACGCATTTTCCGCGTGAGCTTGCCGAAACGGCACTGGCGCACGTCATTGGCGACAAAGCCGAGCAAGCCTATCGGCGCGGCGACGCTCTCGAAAAGCGGCGCGCTCTCATGGCCGCATGGGCAAATCATTGCGAGCCCGCCTTGGTGGCCAATTTAATTTCTTTGAAAACAAGGATGTAATGAAACTGACAACTGACACATATCAATAGGTATATTTGTCCGCCGGTGCTCGCCACAATCCACTTCCGTATACTACCGTTTTATGGTATCAAGCCTTAAATGAACGCGAAGCACCGGCGAACCCTTGAGGCGATTTTTGCACGCCCCGTCCTTTCTGACATTCGCTGGGCGGAAATCGAAGCTCTCATGGTGGCGCTCGGGGCAGAGCGTTCAGAAGGTCGCGGCTCCCGCGTCCGGTTCCTTCTTAATGGCGCGGAAGCGGTTTTCCATCGCCCGCACCCACGGCCGGAAACGAACAAGGGAGCGGTGGTATCAGTTCGTGAGTTCTTGAAGATTGCGGGTATCGAGCCATGACGATGATGACGCATGAAGGCTATTTGGCAGAGCTGGAAGTCGATCAAGACGCGGGCGTGATCCATGGCCGCGTCGTCAACGCGCGTGCGATCCTGACATTCGAGGGCGAGGCGCTGGCGGAATTGCAGCAAGCCTTCGCCGAGACGATCGCCGATTATCAGGATTGGTGCAAGGAGCGCGGCGTTGAGCCGGGGAAGCCCTATTCCGGGACGCTCTCTCTTCGCATCGCTCCGGAGCTTCACCGGCGTGTGGCCGAAAAGGCCGCGAAGGCGGGAGAGAGCATCAATCAATTCATCGCCGATCGCCTCGAAGAGGTGGCCTGAGAGATACGCAGGGATAGGCCGACGGGCCGACAAGCTGGGAACGCATCGCCCAGTTTCCGCGAGTCCTTCACGGTGCCGTGATGGTGCACGCGGAATGGGTAAAAACAAAAAGTGCCATCCATATCAAAGATTTTCCGGAGGTCCTGTATTTCGACTTATTCCCGGGACCTCGACGCTGCCCTATGTGGGCTATTATCAGGAGGTCAACTTACGGCCTTATGGTAATCTGTCACATGATTGGCTTTCAAAGTTAGAACCCTACGCCCCGCGCCAGATAACCGGCGATTTCATCAAACGCCTAGAATGGGTTCTCATAAATTATATTAAGAACAGGGCAGGCACGCTTGCCGCGACCCCTTGGCATGACAAGGAGCGAGGTCTTATCGATGGATTGGAAGCAATAAACACAGCGGTCAGGGCTTTATTGTCGGCGGTCGATAAGAGTGTCCCCGCCACAAGCTATATCTTGCAACGTTTGGAGCAGATCAAAGAACCTCATTTCGCCCGCGACGATTTTTACCCGCAACTGTCGCAACTGAACTGGCGCACTCACCTCTTGCTTGAAGAGCTGAGGGCCGAGGAAGAACGCGGCGACGCATTGCCGATGAGGTCTGCTTGGTGGAGTTTTGTGTTCGGAATTGCGACGATCTATCGAGATTTAGGCGGGTCAATCACAGTGTCGAAAGTCAGCGGCGCCAACCAAGCCACGACGAAACATTCCAAGTTTGTGAAATTTGCTCATGCCGCGATGTTAGAATTTCCGTGCGATTTACGAGAACACACAGCGGGCAATCACGGGAATATTAATTCGTTTTCGGACGCCTTGTCCGATGAAATTGGAAGATTGAGGGGTTTAGAGGGGCATTCCCAAAAAAATGAAGCCGCATTTTCCCTAAGACTGCGCGCCAACGGCGGATTATCTCCGAGCATCAGAAACAAGGATGCCCCATGAGAACCATCTCAAATATCCGGCCCAATGATCGCCTCGCGCTTCGCATCAACGATGCGGTGGCGATGTCCGGGCTTGGCCGCTCCACCATCTACAAATTGATTGATTCCGAAAAGCTTCGCTCTGTCAAAATCGGCAAGCGGAGGCTGGTCATTCGCGAAAGCCTCGAAAGCCTTTTGCTGGAGGCACGGTGAGCCATGCAACACTTAGAGGAAAGCCCGGGCGGTTTCGGCGCTCCGGGCTTTCCCGAATGTTCATTGCTTGGCGGCGTGAACAGTCAGGACCCTATCGAAACCCTCTCCAAATTTCAAGCTCGTAACTGCGCCCGGCGAAAATATGTTGTCGCCAGGCTGCACGCTCTCGGCCCGGCGCCCCTGGCATATTTCCTCGCCGAAATCGAGGGCGGCGCCGATATTCGCGGGACGCTCGAGACTTATGCAGCGCTTCCGGCCGAGTTCATCGCGGCCTTCGGCGGCGATCGCTTTGCGCAGTTCCTCATTCTCGCCAAGAAAGGTGTCCGCTTCGTCAATCATCAAAGTCGGCCGAGCCAACTCGATAGTCCGAAAAGTCGCGGCGGCCGTGATGTTCGCCGTCGAAAGCGCTTTCGGGACGAGTGCCGCGATGACATCAAGCAGAGTGGTTTTCCCGCATCGTTTCTCGGGCGACGTGATTGCTAGTCGCTCTTCATCGCGATCTTTGTTCTCCCATGAGCTTACCCCAAACACCCGGCAATTTTTCTAATGTCGTGCTCTCTGCTCCCGGCCAGGCCGCGCTTTGGCGCAAGCGGCCGCCGCTCCTGGCCGGCGCTCTCGGCTCGCGCGGCACGTCAAACAGATCGGCGGGCGTCCAATCGAACTTGACGGCCAGGACTCCCCACGCGTCTAGGAACCGCCCCGCGTCATCGACGGCTCGCCGCCAGCGGGCTTCCGTCATGTCACACGGCCGTTGCAGTTGCAGCCGAGTCCAGGCGTCGGATGACCCGCCGGGAGACGGTTTGGAGTCAACAGAGCATTAGCCGGTAGTTCGCCGAAATCCCCGGTTTCTACCGGGGAATAACGGCGGCACTGGCCGTCCGAAGGGCTCGCGCAATAAACTCGGCGAAGCGTTCATCGACGATCTTTATCAGGATTGGCAAGCGAACGGCGCCGAAACCATCGCGCGCGTTCGTGAAGAGAGGCCGCAGGACTATCTCAAGGTCGTGGCCTCGATCTTGCCGAAGGATGTCAATCTCCGGCGTTCGCCCTATGAGGATATGACTGACGCCGAACTTGATGCCGCGATCATAAGGCTCGGGCGCGACCTCGGGTATCTGAAGGATGACCCGCCGGGAGACGGTTTGGAGTCAACAGAGCATTAGCCGGTAGTTCGCCGAAATCCCTCGGCTATCCAATCTCCGATCCACCAAAGACTCATCAAGGCAAGCGCAGGTGCGCGCCGCAAATGTATTATTTGGGAGGATGGAACCGGGAGCGCTGAGCGTGAGATAGCCCGGCGCTTGGCCGCCGGCGAATCGAAAGATGTGGAGTTCGTGATTGTTTCGTGGCTGCGTTGAAACTTTCCAGTGCAAAATGGAACAACCTTTGACCGGCCGCGCGCACCGGGCCGCCAACGCCGCTTCTATCGAAGCTCCGGAGCGCGAAAACTGTTATGGATTGCCGCGCAATCGAGGCCAAGGCCGCGACCGCTTGCTTCCGGAAATATCAAGGCGCGGAAATCAAGTTCAAAGGTTCCGTTCCCGATAGCTGGCGCGTCTTTCAAACCCGCATGGTAGTGCGGCGCGGCGGAAAGCTTGGAGAAAAAGGCGCGCAATTCGGCGCGCGGGACGCCACGCATCCGGCGAACGCGCTTTAAATTATGCCTATGACGTGGCCGCCGCCCGCATGACGCGCGTGATCATCACACGCGGGCTTGATCCGGCTTTCGGGTTCTTGCACGCGGACAAGCCGGGGCGCATGTCTCTTTCGTACGATGCGCTCGAATTGCTTCGGTCGGCGCTCACGGGCGCCGACATGCAATGGATGGCGGCGCGGACACTCCGCAAGGACGATTTCGCGACGTTTGACGGCGGGATTGTCAGACTTTCAAGCGAGGTGGCTCGCGACAGTCAGCAGCGTTGTTTTGCAAGCGATACCGATCAAGGAATATGATGCGGCCGTGCGGGAGATTGTGAAGGCGTTTTAGGTTGAAGGATCGACAGAACAATCCGCGTTCAGGCTCGCGATTGCCGCGCCATCATTTGTCGGTGATCGCATTCAGTTTGCCTTCGACTACGCCGACGACATTGCCGCTATAATCGAGAAGTGGCCCGCCGCTGCTTCCGGGCTGTACGGGCGCCGAAATTTGCAGGATGCGCGTGTCGTCTCCTAATCCGGCCACGGCGGTGACATTGCCGAGCGTGAAATTCCCGCTTGTCGCCAGCAAGCCCGCGAGTGGAAATCCAAAAGCAGCGACACCTTCACCGAGGCGAACGCCAGAACGAAGCGATGCGAAAGCCGTGGGGTGTGTCTCAACCTTTATGAGTGCAAGGTCATTTGCTGCATCGTGCGCCATCATGCGGCCTGCCATTTTCGGGGCGAGCCCAAGCGTCACTTGCACAAAGCTGCAATCTTTCACGACATGATAATTGGTGATGATGTGACCTTCAGATGAGACAAAAAATCCGGTCCCGAGCGAGGTTTTGCTAGCCTCAGCGCTTAAATAACATATTGATTATTATAGCTGAATCGCCCCCGTGGCTCTACCAAATATCACGCTATCTGGGGAATGCGGGCTCAACACGGTCAAGCTGCTGATCGTCGATGAGCTGGGCTATGTGCCGTTCACGGCTGTCGGCTCCGAATTGCTCTTTGAGGTGTTCAGCCAGCGCTATGAACGGGGCGCCACGCTCGTCACCAGCAGCAACCTGCCGTTCGATGAATGGACTTCCATATTCGGCTCGGAACGGCTCACCGGCGCGCTGCTCGATCGCCTCACCCATGACGTCCACATCCTGGAGAGTAGAGTCGAGGACGGGCGCGGTGGCTTGGGGCCGATTGGCC
>QHBR01000213.1 GCA_003244015.1 Hyphomicrobiales bacterium
CCGAATGAATCAGACCACTAGGATGATATAATCGCCTGGAAAAGGATGCGGCCGGGAGCTCCGGCGGTCGCGGCGCTAGGATTTCGTAAAGGTGATCCATGCTGGCGGAGAAAGCGCAAGGTTGCATGACCGGGTTTTGCTGCGCGCCGGGGCTGACGCGACAAGACATCGCGGATATTTTATCCGTCCTGCCGTCCGGGCTTGCTTCCCATATGCCAATTGTGGCGATGGGCGGCCAACATGCGTCGCAGCCGGACCGGCTGATTCTCGCCAGCGAAAGCCTGCTGCATTTGTGCGGCGCGAAGAATCTCGCCGGCCTTTTCCGCTTTCTTTCCGGCGGCGAGGGAGGCTGCTCGCAACGGCTAAACGATGTTGCCGCGAACCTCGGTCTCGATGCCGCGCCCGTCATCGAAACGCTGCATTTCTGCATCGGCGAGGCGACGCGAACCATCACCTTCCTTTGCCGCCGCACCGGTGCCGGACGAGCGCCGCCGCTGTTTGCCGCTGCGGTCCTCGATGTTTTTGACCGGCGGGAGGAGGCAACGTCCCCTGCGGCGCGCGCCGAGCCGCCGACGAGCCCCAGAGCCGTGGGCCACGGGAACGAATCCATCGCACCGGGGTCGCCAACGACCGCGCTCCGACCGTCGCGGCCGGGCGCCGGAAGCAGCCGCGAAAGCCTCGAAAAGGAGCTAGCCCGCCAGAAAGCCGAGTTTCGCGAGCTAAGCGCCATTTTGGATACTGCGATGGACGGCATTGCCGTGCTCGATTCGCAAGGGCTAATCCTAAGCCTGAACCGCTCCGGCGAGGCTCTTTTCGGCTACGATCAAAACGAGGTGGCGGGTGAGCCTTTCACCAGCTTGATCGCGCCGGAAAGCCGGGCGCTGGCCAATGCCTATTTCGAAGGGCTGAAATCGCAAGGCGCCGCCAGTCTGCTCAATCGAGGGCGCGAGGTCATTGGCCTTGCCCGGCAAGGCGGGACTATTCCGGTCTTCATGACGCTTGGCCGCATCGGGACATCGGCCGGCGGAGGCGAGCAACGAATGGTGCGCTTTTGCGCCCTCTTGCGCGACCTCACGCACTGGAAAAAGGTCGAGCGGGAGCTAGAGGAAGCGCGCAAGGACGCCGAGCGGGCAAGCGCGTTGAAATCGGATTTTCTCGCCAGGATCAGCCACGAAATCCGCACCCCCCTCAATGCGATTCTTGGCTTCGCCGAAGTCATGCTGGACGAGCGTTTCGGCTTGATCGGCAATCAGCGCTACAAGGATTATCTAGGCGATATTCATGCCTCGGGTACGCTGGTCATGAGTCTCGTCAACGATCTTCTCGATCTTTCCAAGATCGAGGCAGGCAAGATGGATTTCGCGTTTGCCTCGATCGACGCCAATCGCATTGTCTCCGAGTGCGTCTCGATCATGCAGCCGCAGGCAAGCCGCGAGCGGGTCGTCCTGAGGCTCTCATTGTCGCCAGCGCTTCCCAACATTCTCGCCGACGAGCGTTCGCTTCGCCAGATCGTCTTAAACCTTCTGTCGAACGCGGTGAAATTCAATCAACCGGGCGGTCAAGTCATTGTCGCCACCGCGCTTGCGGATGCTGGAAGTGCCGTTATTCGCATTCGCGATACCGGGGTTGGCATGTCCGAGTCCGGCATCGGCGTGGCTTTCGAGCCGTTCCGGCGGCTTGCCACCGCGAGGCCGTCGCGCGGCACCGGGCTTGGCCTGCCGCTGACCAAAGCCTTGGCCGAGGCCAATCACGCCTCCCTTACCATCAAGAGCAAGGAGCACGAGGGCACCTTGGTCGAGGTTGTGTTCCCGCCGGCGCGCATCCTAGCCGAATGATCTGGCGCCAGAGGCCCGAAGACGAATACCTCCCCGATCGCTGCTTGCACGGCTGCGGCGGCAACCAGCCGCGTCCCAAAAGACACGCAGTTCGCGCCAATCCAATCCGTCTGGTTGCATCGGCTTCGCGCTTTTGAGTGCCAGGACAGCCACGGTTGGAGGACACCTTCCGCTTCTGACCCAAAACCAATTCGTCACCCGGCATTCCCCACTGTCTTGCCAACATAGGCTATTCGCCGCATGATACTTGGCCAAACGAATCGGCGCGGACTTAGAGCGAAATCGCTTCAGATTGAATCACGATTTCGCTCTAAGTATTTGTTCGGTCGCACGACCTTAGCCGAAAAGTCTGCAACTTTTCGGGATCATGCTCTAATTTAAGTTTAGCGGATCCCAATCGAAGGTTTTAGGACACCATGACAAAAACTGTCCGGGTTTACGAGGTTGGCGGGCCCGAGGTGATGCGGATCGAAGACATCGCGCCGCCGCCGCCCGCGCGCGGAGAGGTGCTCGTCCGCAACCATGCGATCGGCGTCAATTTCATCGACATTTATTTTCGCGGCGGCGCTTATCCTGTGCCTTCGCTTCCCTTCACGCCCGGCAATGAGGGCGCCGGCGAAATCATCGGCCTTGGCGCGGGCGTGAAAAATTTCAAGCTGGGCGACCGAGTCGCCTATGCCACGAACCTCGGCGCCTATGCCGCGGAGCGGCTGATCGATGCGGACCGTCTCGTCAAGCTGCCGAAGAGCATTTCCTTTGAGACGGCCGCGGCGATGATGCTGAAGGGCTTCACCGCGCAATATTTGCTGCGCCGGACTTTTCGGGTGAAGGCGGGCAATACGATCCTCGTTCACGCGGCGGCGGGCGGGGTCGGACTCATTCTCTGCCAATGGGCGAAGGCGCTCGGTGCGACCGTGATCGGGACGGTGGGCTCGCCCGAAAAAGCCAAGCTCGCCAAGAAGGCCGGAGCCAAGCACACGATCCTCTATCGCGAGGAGGATTTCGCCGCGCGCGTAAAAGAGATCACCAAGGGGAAACTCTGCGATGTGGTCTATGACGGCGTGGGCAAGGCAACATTTCCGGCCTCGCTCGATTGCCTGAGGCCGCTTGGAATGTTCGTGAGTTTTGGCTCGGCCTCAGGGCCCATCGAAACGTTCAACCTCGGCCTCCTTTCGACCAAAGGTTCGCTCTATGCCACCCGCCCGTCGCTCCACACTTTTTCGGCGAAACGCGAGGATCTCGAAAAAATGGCGCGCGAACTTTTTCGGGTGGTGGCCAGCGGCGACGTGAAGATTCCGCTGCATCGGACCCTGCCGCTCGACGACGTGGTCAATGCGCATCGCGCGCTCGAAGGCCGCGAGACGACGGGCGCTACCGTGCTCATCCCGTGACCGGCGGCAAATATGGAATGGCGGGACGACGGCCTCATCATCGGCACAAAAAAGCATGGCGAGACGAGCGTCATCGTCGAGGCGATGACGCGCGCGCATGGCCGCCATTTCGGCCTTGTCAGGGGCGGCCGCTCCAAGCGTATGCAGCCGTTGCTGCAACCAGGCAATCACGCCGAACTCGTGTGGCGGGCGCGGCTCGACGAGCATCTCGGCACGTTTTCAGTCGAGCCCGTGAAATTGCGGACCGCGTGCTTGATGGCGAGCGCGGAAGCGCTGCACGCGGTTTGTCTTGTCGCCGCTCTGCTGCGCCTTGGCCCCGAGCGCGATCCTCATCCAGCGCTTTACGAGACGGCGATGCGGATCGCCGGCGGTATCGACAGGCCAGAGATATTGGCCCCGCTTATTGTGCGCTTCGAGGCCAAGATTCTTGCCCAAATGGGGTTTGGCCTCGATCTTAAGACATGCGCCGCGACGGGTGCCACCGACGATCTCGTTTATGTGTCGCCAAAATCCGGACGCGCTGTGTCGAAGGCGGCAGGCGAGCCTTACAAGGCACGGCTTCTGCCGCTGCCGGCTTTTCTGCGGGGCAAAATAGCGGCGGAAGATCTGTCTCCCGCCGACATAAGGAATGGTTTCCGGCTGACCGGCTTTTTTTTGCTGCGCGATCTCTTCGGCCCGCGCGGTCAAACCCTGCCGGAGGCACGCGGCGCCTATCTTGCCGAACTCGAAAAGCGCTTCGGCTCGGCCGCGTGAACTTCCCAAACTACTTGATCTTGGTTTCCTTGAATTCGACGTGCTTGCGGACGACCGGATCGTATTTCTTGAACGCCAGCTTTTCCGTCTTGGTGCGGGCGTTTTTCTTGGTCACATAGAAATAGCCCGTGTCCGCCGTGGACAAAAGCTTGATCTTGATCATCGCGGCCTTCGCCATTCTTAACGTTCCTTTGATGCGCCGCAAGGCGCGCGGCCCGGACCAAACCCGGGCGGGATGAGCAAGCCGCGACCATACGGATCGCGCTCCGCTTGTCAATAAATGGACGCTGGCTTCCTGCGAAATTGTCAATCGAATCCATGCTTTTGAAGTGCCGCCGGGCCAAAAAGCGCTCGCCTTGGCAAGGGCGGGATGCGAATGAATGAGCCGGGACACTTAGGAGAGTGACGATGACCGAAATCCAGGACGTTACGGGAACAGCGTTTATCGTGGCCGAATACCGCGCTCACGAAAACGCCGAAGCCAATCCGTTATACGTCGACCGGATTGTTCCGCTGTTTCTCGATGAGAGGACGAGACAAGCGGCGGACGCTATTTCGGCGGGCTTTCCGGCAGTCGAAAAGATCGTCAGGATTAGAACCCGCTACTTTGACGACAGACTGGACGACCAGCTAAGCCTCTGCTGCCGGCAGGTCGTCATCCTCGGCGCAGGGCTCGACACTCGGGCCGTACGTAAGTAATCGCCCGGGGTCGCTTATTTCGAAATTGACGATTTGAACACGCTTGGTTTCAAGAAGGCTCGACTCGCGGAAAGCGGGATTAATGCCAAAATTACATATATCCCCCGCGATTATGTCGCCGATGAATTTCTTCGGCTGCTTGAGGCAAATGGTTTCAGATTTGAACTGCCGACCTATTTCATTTGGGAAGGCAACACAATGTATTTAACCGGGGCGTCGGTCCGCAAGGTTTTGGCGGACATCAGAAAATGCGTAGGCCAGTTTAACATTCCTTCGATTATATGGCCGAGGAGGTGATCGCACACACGACCGGCGATCAGCGGACTTCGAACTTCGTCGAGCGCTTCGCGGCAATGGGTGCGCCGTGGCGTTTTGGCGTCAACGATTTAGAAGCACTCGCGGAAGAAGTAGCCATGACCGTCGTGGACAACGTGAGAACCGCCGAGCTGCACCGCATCTATTGGCCTAGCCAGCCCTTGGATGCAATCATCTATGATTATTACTCCTTATGCACGCTGCAACCGGAGGGCTGAGCAATTACCTCTCGGGAGGAGCCGGGTGCGGGAAAGCTGCATGCTCGGGTCCGCGAGGGCGAACCCGAATGGCCGAGCTACGCAACCGGCAGCGGCAAGTTCCCTGCCGCCGGGAAAACTGTTAGAGTTAGGTTGCTCGCGGGCAGACAGCCAAGATCCAATCCCAGCATGGCCGCGTTGCGATCGGATGCCCCGGGGCTTGAATAAGTTTCACGATTCCGGCGGACATGTTTCTGTAGTTTTCGCCGCATGGCGAGAGAGAAGGACATAGACAAGATGACGCGTAGCAAGATCGCATTGATCGGAGCCGGTCAGATCGGCGGAACCCTGGCTCATCTGGCGGCGCTCAAGGAGCTTGGCGACATCGTGCTCTTCGACATCGCGGAAGGAACACCGCAAGGCAAGGCCCTCGACCTTGCCGAATCCGGTCCGGTCAACGGGTTCAATGTGGCCTTCGAGGGGGCCAATAGCTACGATGCAATCGCCGGGGCCGGCGTCGTCATCGTGACCGCTGGCGTGCCGCGCAAGCCCGGGATGAGCCGCGACGATCTGCTCGGCATCAACCTCAAGGTCATGGAAGCGGTCAGCTGCGGCATCAAGCAATATGCGGCGGACGCGTTCGTCATTTGCATCACCAATCCGCTCGATGCAATGGTGTGGGCCTTGCAGAAAGCCTCGAATCTCCCGGCGAACATGGTCGTCGGCATGGCCGGTGTTCTCGATTCGGCAAGATTCCGCTATTTCCTCTCCGAGGAATTGAACGTCTCGGCCGAGGACGTCACCGCCTTCGTCCTCGGCGGCCATGGCGACGACATGGTGCCTTCCCTGCGCTATTCCAGCGTGGCGGGAATTCCCCTGCCGGATTTGGTCAAGATGGGCTGGACAACGCAAATAAGGCTCGACGCGATCGTTGACCGGACCCGCAAGGGCGGCGGCGAGATCGTCGGTCTTTTGAAGACGGGATCGGCGTTTTATGCGCCGGCGGCAGCGGCGGTCGCGATGGCCGAATCCTATCTTAAGGACGAACGCCGAGTATTTCCCTGCGCGGTGAAGCTTAATGGGGAATATGGCGTCAAGGGTCTTTATATCGGCGTGCCGGCGGTGATCGGCGCCAAGGGGGTCGAAAGAATTGTCGAGGTTGCGCTCGATTCATCCGAAAAGCAGATGTTTGAAAAATCGGTCGGGTCGGTGCGGGACTTGGTCGAGGCCTGCAAGACCATCAACCCCGCCCTCGCGAACTGATTTCGCCTGCAAACGCAATCAGGCTTCGCCGCGCGAAGATGCCGAACTCTTCGCCGTCGGGCGGAAGGCGCGCGGCGTCGCGGCCAGCATGATCGGCCAACAGCGCTCGGCCGATGGCGATCGTGGCCGCATCGAGACCGAACCGTCGCCGGCATCGACGCCGCCGAATGGCGGCAAAGACGTCCCACTTGGCCGGCGATGAAAGCCGCCGTCGTGGTCGAGGCGTAGGGCCAAGGCATGGGAGCAAGGCTTCCTGGCAAGCCTCATACGCATCATGGCTTCCCCCGATTGCTCTGGGCGGTCCGCCGGTTAACTCTTTACCGGCTTCCCCCGATTGCTCTGGGCGGTTCGCCGGTTAACTCTTTACAATTAACAGGTTTTGCGTTTTTGGTATCCTCCCAAGAACCGGAGAGTTTGGTCATGACGGCCGAAGACAGATTGGCGGCGTTGGGGATATCGTTGCCCTCTCCGGCGGCGCCTGTCGCCACCAATTATCTTCCTTTTGTCGTTTCCGGCTCGTTTCTCGCCGTTTCCGGCCAGCTTCCCATCGGTCCAGGCGGCAAGCTCGATCCCGCGCATATCGGCAAGCTCGGGGTGGAGGTTTCAAGCAAAGCGGGCCAAGCGGCGGCGCGCTTGTGCGCGATAAATATCCTCGCGCAAGCCAAGGCGGCCGTGGGCGATCTCGACAGGATTTCGCGTTGCGTAAGGCTCGGCGGTTTCGTCAATGCGGCGCCGGGTTTCGCCAATTTGGCGGGCGTGATGAATGGCGCCTCGGATTTCATGGTGGAGGTCTTGGACGACAAGGGCCGGCACGCAAGATCGACGGTCGGCGTCGCCGAATTGCCACTAGATAGCGCCGTCGAGATCGAGGCGCTGTTTGAGATCGGGGGCACTTGACGGGGTGGACAATAAATGCGCCGGGCTGGCTGACAGCGCGGCCCATCGCGCACCGGGGTCTTCATTCCAAACAGTCCGGTTTGGTCGAAAATACGCCCGCCGCCGCCGCCGCGGCGATCGCCAAGAACTACGCGATCGAGTGCGATATTCAGCGCACAAAAGATGGCGAAGCCGTAGTGTACCACGATTTTACTCTCGACCGTTTGATGCGGGCGGAAGGCCGCGTCGATGCGTTCCGCGCCCATGACCTCGGCCAGCTGTCCTATAAGGACTGCAATCAAAAAATTGTTTCCCTTACGGATTTTCTCGGTCGCATCGGCGGCCGCACACCGGTCATCGTCGAGATCAAAAGCCGTTATGACGGCGACATGCGCCTTTCCGATCGGGCGATGGCAGCCGTGGCCGCCTACGCGGGGCCAGCTTGCCTCAAAAGTTTCGATCCGGCAGTCCTCGTCCATCTGCGTGGCGCGGGCGCCGTGTGCCCGCTGGGTCTTGTCGCGCAAGCGCGCTACGACACCGGCGAGGAGTGGGCCGGTCTGCCGCAAGATAGGCGCGCAAGCTTCGCGGATCTCAGGGACTTTCCGCGCGCGCGGCCGGATTTCCTATCTTGGAATCAGAGCGATTTGCCGCATGCCGTGCCGATGCTCTGCCGGGAAGGAATTGGTATGCCGGTCATGACCTGGACGGTGCGCTCGCGGGAAGCTCTTGTACGTGGAAGACTTTGGGCGGATCAGATCATTTTCGAGGATTTCGAGTGTTGAACGCGGCCGGCAACGCTCTTCCCATACCGGCGGAAAACGGTCATTTGCGGTCCAGGCGCTCATTGACGAGAAACTCGAAAGCCCGGACATAGGCCCTGTCGTCATCGCCGCGGAACTGGGCATTGGCGTGAGCAATGTAGGCGCCCGTCGCGAGATCGGCGACATACAGGTCGACCGACGAGACCAAGGTCGAGACCTTGTGCACAACCGCGAGGACCGCCAGCTCGGCACCGGCGTCGCGCGCGACGCTGCGCCAGCACCCGTTGCAATTGTACCGCGGTTCGGTCGCCGCAATTCGTGCGGTGAAGGGCGAAAGATCGACGCTCCGGTAGCGGCCGGTGTGCTCCATAAGCTCGGTAAGCTTGTTCGTCGCAAGCTTTAGGCGCTCCTCCTGGCCTGGCTTTGTGGCTTCTCCGCTGGTATCCCACAGCTCAACCGGGAATACTGCCGTCGCGCGGGGCTCGCTAGCCAGCGCTGCCGCGTCTCGCGGCACTATAGCAACGAAAGACGCCATCAGGACTAGCGCCGCGACTTTTCGCATACCATGGACATGGGCAAAAAAGCGCCCCGCCTTGGAGAAGACCAAAATGTTCATCGCCATGAACCGGTTCAAAGTCATCGAGGAAGAGTGCAAAGTGTTCGAGGATGCCTGGCTCACGCGGGACTCAAGGGCTCGGCGAGGTCATGGGTTTCGTCGCCTTTCACTTGCTGCGCGGCCCGGAACACGAGGACCACGTGCTTTATTCATCGCACACCATGTGGAAGACGCAAGAGGATTTCATCCTCTGGACCAAATCCGGGCAGTTCCGCGCCGCCCGTCAGCGGCTGGCGAACGTAAGCGGCTCCCGCTCAGGCATCCAGAGTTCGAAGGGTTTGACGCCATCCAGACGATCGAAGATACCCATCCGCCTCGCTAGCAGGCCTTCGATAGGCGGCGGCTGCGTCACGGCGTTTGGCGAAGCTTTGATCGCAGGCGCGAGGCTTCGGGCGCCCTGGCTTTCTGGGCTGCGTCTGCCATATCCCAACGGGTCTTAAAAATTGTGTCGCAAATGCCCGGAGAGCCGAAACCATCGCTGAAGCTGACATTGCTTCGGCGATGATGCTCGCCATGCGCTTTGCTCGTCACCAGATGAGAGAGCCAAGCCAGCGGTTGCGGCCTGGACCCGGACCCATTGGGCCGCGGCAAGCGAACCGCGAAATCATATCCCGAATGTTCGTAGAGGCCGCCGATCGCGCCGAGACTGGCGATTGTAAGGTGAAACGAAACGTCGGCTCCCGCTCCAATGAGCGCCAGCGGCGCAAGATAGGGCAGGGCGATCTCAAGGAAAAAATCCGCCGGACTCATGTAACAAGCGCTGATCGCCTTGCTCGCGCCGGTCGAGTGATGCACGCGGTGTCCGAGCATACGGATCAAGCCAGGCCGGTGCAGCAGAAAGCGGTGGAAAACATATTGGACAATGTCGTGCCCAATAACCACGAGCACCATTCCGGCAAGAAAATGCAATACGTTTAAATACGGCGCGCCGGTGAATGCGAGCCCTGTGTACTGGAACGCAACCATGGCTGGAAGCAGGACAAAAATTTGATTGAATAGCACGCGCGGCAACAGCTCGAAATAACCTAGCCGGTCGATGTCGCGCACCTTGAAGGACGCGAGCATTCCTGTCCGGTCGCTCCATTCGAAAAACAGCCCGGCGCCATGAAAGACGGCCATCTGGACTGCCCACACGAGGACCGAAAGCGGCAGCGGCCAGGGGAGGAATGAAACCACGTCCAGCATGTCCCAATCCTAGCTTGCCAAGCGGGCCGCGGCAAATTTTTAGGACAGATGTTCGTCCGGTCAGCGGACCGGTTTTTCACGCGCAAGGGATAATCAGCGCAAGATTTGACGACGCAACGCAATTATTCTGACAAAAGATGACACAAGGTTCCTGATCCCTGGAGTAAGGCAGCGCTGACCCGCCTTTTAAATTCAACCGGTACATGGCCTGACAAGCGGACTGGCCGAAAGTCGAGGGCCGGGCGGCGGTATTCAAGCCGGCGGGGTAAGCTTCCCCGCGGGATTTTTCCCAAGGCCGGAAATCACCTTCAATGGCACCAAGCGCAAAGCCAGCCAAGCCTTGATCGGCCAATGCCCAAGAAGCGGCGAGATCGAATCATAATATTTCACGAGCGCCGCCGCGACCCGCGACCGGCGCGCCCAACGCGGCGCGCCAGGATTGGGGTTTTGGCAGTCAACCCGCCAAAGCAGCCAAAGAAACTCGATCCAAGTCCACCCGCGCCCGGCGAAACGATCCGCCCGTTCGACCAAATGATCGGCCAAGATCGCTCTTGCGCTCGCATCGCTGTCGCCGGCGCCGCCCGGCTCATAGCAAAGAACGTGGTTCAATTGGGGCCGTTGCGAATAAGTATTGCCGCCGTGCAGGCGATAGACGGCGACCGGCGCGTCGATCAAAACGCTGCCGCTGACGGCGTTGATCCCAAGGCAAAAATAGAGGTCCGTGCCGGTCTTCAGACTTTGCAGCGGCGGATTGTCGGCAAACAGGCAAAGCGCGTCGCGGCGAAAGCAATTGCCAGACGTAGGCGACCAAACCCATCGATTGGTCAGGCCCACAAAACGAATTGTTTTCACAGCGCCACAGTCGAAATTTGGCGGCGGCCAGGTCTCGCCGAATGGGTGCCGGTAGGGCCGCGCCGCGCGAGGCTTGATCCCGCGGCCGGTTTGCATCACCCGGTTGAAAGCGTGTTCGGTTCCCAAGACTACCTGATCGCCCGAAACCTGGAGCATGTCGCCGGAGGTGAACCCCACGTGAACGCGCAAAGAAAGATGGACAAAGATGTGCGTCTCGACGCAATTGGGAAGCAGAAGATCGTCGGCGTCGAGAAAGATGACATACGGCCCGGCCGATGCGGCAAACCCCTCGAGCGCGGCCCGGGTTTGCCCGCCATTGTCCGTGCGGCGGACAATCTTCACATTGGCGTAACGTGCCTCGATCGCACGCAACACCGCGCCGCTCTCGTCGGTGGAAGCATTGTCAACGACGATACATTCGATATTTGGATAGGTCTGACCAAATACGGAGTCGACGGCGGCACGCAAAAAACGCCCGTAATTGAAATTGACGACGATGACGCTGACCAGCGGAAGGCGAAGAAATTTTGTCCCGCCGCCAGATTCGCTATGAGAAAAGCTCCCAGAGGGCTCCATCGCGCTGTCGCGCAAACGAAACCCTTCGCCCGTTCCCTTGTCCAAATGGACGCCTCCGCTTCGCGGATCGAGGCCAAGGTTCGACCATCCGCACGGTCGCAGACATATGACAATCTCGATCTCGCCTTGGCAAGAGGCAGGGGGTCTTGGCAAATCTCCTTGGATAGCTCGTTACAGGGCGGGTATGGTCGAATCGGGCGGGCAACGCCCCAAGCGCTTTGCAGATCAGTGCTCCGGCCCTTGCGCGTGCGATTAGCACCGGCAAGCAATTGGAAAAGGGGGTTCGGATTTGACGTTTTCCAAGGCGAAACGCGACGTAACGTTCTTGCGCGGAATTGTTTCGATCAGACGCTTGTAAAAAAGCATTTAAAGCTGCGACATCGGGCACAACGACACCAAACCGTAATCGACGTCGCCCGCCGTGCGATAGCACTCCATGACTTCTTCCATCGCGGCGATTTCGGCGGCGAAGCGCGCAATTGCCTTGCCGGTAAATGCCGATTCGGGAATCCCTTTCGATTCAGTCCGATCGGAAAATGCTTGTCCCCTCCATCTTGACGATTGCCATGGCGAAGCGCAAGGGAGGCTGGCCACTTTGACCACAGGACGAGCAAGCCTCATGCCGCCACCCTTTTCGCGCAGCAAACTCGCCGCATCTGGCGGAGCTCCCTTCGCGGCAAACCCGCGTGGCACAGCAAAGCTTGCGGACGAAATACCATTTTGGAAGCGAAAACCGCTCGAAGCACTCAACACGGCGGAATGGGAAAGTCTCTGCGACGGATGCGGCCGCTGCTGCCTTGTCAAGCTTGAAGACGAGGAGAGCGGCAAAATTCACTTCACCGACGTCGGCTGCAAACTCTTTAATCCAAACACCTGCCGCTGCGCCGATTATGCCCACCGCCGCCGCAAGGTACAAGATTGCATCAAATTAACCCCGGCCAAGGTCCGGACGCTCGGCTGGTTGCCGCCGTCTTGCGCCTACCGGATGATCGCGGAAGGGCGGGATCTCGCCTGGTGGCATCCCCTCGTCTCGGGATCGCAAGCAAGCGTGCACGAGGCGGGGGTATCCGTGCGAGGGCGGGTCAGGGCGTCCGAGAACGAGATTCGGCTTGCCAATTATCCTGACAATATCGTGGACTGGCCAGGAAAAACGCCGCGAATTGCCCAGCCAAAAGCCGGCAAGGCGGCGGGCTTAGCCAAAAGCCCTGCTCGCCGGCGCGACTAACTTTCCTACTAGATTTTAAATAGCTATGCTATGGCTAAGCTTGCGAAGCCAGGCTTTTAAATAGTAATACCTATTTACATGGTAAATTCTATAGATTTAAACTCTACCGTCCAGGATTATGTAAAATAAACTAGCGGCGAAAACCAACTGCTAGAGGCACACTTGGGCCGCCAGACTTGATCAGGCGCGCCAAGAATGGAAACGCGTCAGCGAGCTCGGGTTGGCGCGGCAGCGTGAATGCGCTTAGAAATGCAGAAGGTTGATGAACATGCCCTTGAGGAAGGTCGATTCGGCGCCGGCCGTCGGCGTGGTGCGCGACACGAAATCGATGAGCTTGCCGTCCTCCATGCCGTAATTGGCGACGCGCGCGACCTTTTTGTCCTTAGTGAAATAGACCGCGACGATCCGTTGGTCGGTGACCTTAGGCGGCATGAACTGCACACTGCGATTGGTGACTTGACTCACATAATACCAGGCGTCGCCGCCGATCGTGGATGTCGTCGTCGGCGTCCCCAAAAGAACCAGGATCTGCTCCGCGGAAGACCCAACCTTGACATCTTCCGCTGTTTTGGGGTTGAGTTGATACCCATGGACGACTTGACCGTCATAGCCGAGGCAGCCGCCGAGCCCCAGCGCAAGCGCCGCGGCAAAGGCCAATTTTGTGCCGCCCGGAAACCGGCGCTTTCCGCCCCGCCCTCGCGCCCTCGTAAACTTCATACCGCACGCCTCCGAGTTGGACATTTTGGCGAAGCACTCTCCGGTCCAGGCCAGGCAAATGCCATAATGCAGGAAAATTCCACGAAATAAACGAACAAATTGCTTGCGCAATTGGCACAGCCGCGCCGGACAACGGAGCGGTCCCGCGAAACCTATGCCCGATAATCCTTGCGTCAAGCCGCGCGATGCCTAGCCTCCGTGCCAACGAAAAGCAAGGCCCGCCGATCGCCGGGCATGGCGGCCAGGGGGGTGCCTTTGGAAGGGGACAGCATGGTTTTCCGGATCTTCCGGCGCTCCGCCAATCGGCAAGTGATCGGCCGGCTTTCCGGCGAGATCGTGGCGGCGGCCCGCGATCCTGTCCTGTTCACGGAGTATGGCATCGAGGACAGTCTGGACGGCCGCTTCGAGGCGGTGACATTGCATGCGGTTCTTGTCCTGCGGTGGCTCAATCGCATGGATCCGCCTGCGCCCGAAATCGCCCAGGATCTCACGGACGCCATTTTTCGCTCCTTCGAGATCGCTTTGCGGGAAATGGGCGTTGGCGACGTAAGCGTGCCGAAGCAGATGAAAACCATCGCCGGGGCTTTTTTCGGGCGCGCCAGGGCTTATGACCGGGCGTTGCGCGGCGGCGCGCCTGGGCTTAATGCCGCGCTCGCGCGAAACGTCTATGGTGGCCGCAAAAATCCGGACCGGCTTGCGCGTTATGTGGAAACGGCGAACGAAGCCTTGGCCAAGGTCCCGCTCGATGCCTTCACCCTGGGCCCGGTTCCGTTTCCGGCGCCCGCCGCCGTTCGTTGAGCGCGGACCGCTTCGATCGAACCCGGTCCCGGGTTTTACCGCGGAACGGGTTTCCGCTTGTTGGCGTTGATGTTCTAATAATCCGCAACCATGGCGATGACATCCAGCACCTTTCCCGGTCCGAAATCCCGCCCGATGACCAGATTGCCGTGCCAGTCGGTCCTTATAGTCTGCCGCCATTGAAATTTGCCTATGACGCGCGGACCGAATATGGCTGCCAACGTTTGTCCCGCCAAAGTCAGGAGAATGGCTCATGAAGAATCTATTCACCGCCGCGAACGCCGCGATGCTCCTGGTCGACCATCAGATTGTGAATCGGCGTGGAAT
>QHBR01000108.1 GCA_003244015.1 Hyphomicrobiales bacterium
AATATTTTTCGAGGTGCCCTGTAATAGGTTTGGAGGTATACATCGGCATAGAAGGGGTCAAAATTGTACAATGCCGTCAAGGTCGCCGCATCGGCCTTGTTGAAGAAGAAGCAAGCCGCCGAAGGATTTAGATTCTTCGACGATGCGTTTGACGACCTCGTTCCAGCGGGAAGGGTCGATAATGGCGTCGTAGATTGCGCCGATGAGATCGGTCTTGTCCGCCATGGCACCCCTCCTTCGACTCGATACGAGGGGTCCTGAATATTAATGATTACACATAGTTATCATTAGTTCGCGTGGCTGTGCCAAAGAACTACTAAACCATGACCATTTCTATACTGTGACGCTTGACGGCGCCAGCTGCAATTTTGAGCTGATCGTTCAACCCCCGCAAATTTGCGGGGACGCGCGGGGTCGGTCTTCGCGAATTCGGCGGCGCCGCGTCTGATGACGCAGCCTTGCAGCGTCTCGTCCATCAGGCGTGCATCGGCGACGGGCACGGGCCCCGCTCAAGTAGCCGCATTGCAATCTCGCGAGGCTCTGGCCGCAAGCCGTATACGGTCCAAGTCATGCCGCTGCGTTCCGGCCACGCTCGTTTTCTCAACGCTCCGGCGGCCGCCCTGGTGTTGATCTTCGACCACGAGCGCGAGGCCCGTCTGCCGCCGGCCGATCTCCAGGAGGTCTATGATTTCACACCGGCGGAAGCGGAGGTCGCCGTGCGGGTCCTTCGCGGGCACGGCTTGCAATATGTGGCGGATGAGCTGCGCGTCACCCTCTCGACGGTGCGTGTGCATCTGCAGCGCGTGTTCGAAAAGACGGGGACGCACCGGCAGGCGGAGCT
Source organism: Hyphomicrobiales bacterium (assembly GCA_003244015.1). Taxonomy (GTDB): domain Bacteria; phylum Pseudomonadota; class Alphaproteobacteria; order Rhizobiales; family Beijerinckiaceae; genus Methylocapsa. Next base: position 842 of record QHBR01000108.1, read on the forward strand.
CGTTCGGATGCTCGTCGAGCTTGCGACAACCAATATGCCGGACGCATGATAAGTGCGAACCATCCGTCTTTTGATCGCTGGGTAGGCCCTCGGCATTACGTCAGCAGCGCGAACACCGCCCGTAGGCACGGTGAATGATGGCCGGTTCTGGCGCGACTCGGACCTTCCGCGATGTCCGCATTCCGGCCGCGATCAGGTGCAAAGCGGACCTGGAATAACGCGACACTCAACGAGCGGGACTTAGTGAATATGCGCCTTATGTGTCTTGCATAAGTATTTCTTTACGAGAATTTCCTTCGCAGCCATGATCGCCTCCGTCATTCACGTCGCGACGAAAGCGAATCATCAAATCATTTCAAATTGGTTGAAGCGAAGCACTAGTCTGGCGGCATGAATTTCATCGCCACATTATTTTCCATTGGATTGGTCGTCGGGAGCAACACGGCTTTGGCCGCGGAAAACTATTCGCTCGATTTGTGCGAGCACAAATTCGCGGCACAGCCTTTATGACAAGCGTGGACCGGGATTGCATTTGCCATAGCTCCGTGATCGTCAGAGAAACCTCGCCGAGCGATTCATCCCTCGCCTGCGCCGCCGTGTCCGCAGCGGGCAACATTGCCGGTTGGATTGAACAGCGCCGCAGCGGCGGTGAACCAAGTGCGCGAGCAAGCCGGTTCTGGCATTGCCACATCGGTTCAAACAATCAGCGCGCCGCTCGCCCAATTCCAGACAGCCAATGCGCAATCGTTGATGGCGCCACGACAGGGCCGGCGTTGCCTGTCCGCAAGATACAAGCGACAATATCCTCACCCAGCATTGCCAAGAAATCGGCATTACGGCAACCGCGGGCGCGAACAGCGGCACGCCGGTTTATTCGGACAGCGGGGCGCCATTGTTCCGAGGCAGCGCGGCGGCAAAGGTGCGGACAACATCCCTATCGCGCAACATAATCTGGCGCGGCCGTCGGATTGCCGATTTGCAGCCAGACGTTTTGGTCGGTTTGCGACTGGCGTTTGACGAAACGATAACCGGTACGGTCCCAGGATTTTATCTCGTCATTCAAATTGTCGATGACGAACTCGCCGGCACTAGTCTTGACGGTCAGGATCGCATGGCCCTCATTGTGTTCGTCCTTGACCACCGTCATCAGCAGGGCTTGTCGCGGGAAGCCTTCGTCGATGAGGATCTTGCGCTTGAAAAGCGCGACCACCGTCATCAGCAGGGCTTGTCGCGGGAAGCCTTCGTCGATGAGGATCTTGCGCTTGAAAAGCGCGTAGTCCTCGCAATCGCCCTTTCCGTCGGCCGGGTAGTCCCATTGATCGATGACACCCCAATGTTCCATGTGCGACACCGGTTTGACATGGGCGTTGACCCATTTGTCGACCCGTTCGATTTCCTTCATCGCCTGCGGTGTCAGATTGACGTCCTGCGGCGCGAGCGGGCCACCATCGCACTCTCCCGCGTAACGGCGGCAGAAATCCGCCCAGCCATAGGGCACGCTCGCCGGGCCGCCCACTGGGACATAAGATGCTCGAGCGAGGCCAGGCGCCGCGCTAGCGAACCCCGCGGCGCCTACTCCTAAAAGCGACGACGCCGCCAGCGCCAAAGCGATCGCCGGTTTTATCGTCCAATCATTCATTTTTCTCGCCTCCAGCGCCCTTTAAAGGGGACTGTGCCAGGCTGGCTTTGCGGCGGTTCTAAGTAAAGCGATCGGATTTTATCGAAATAAGGCCAGATGATTAGAGAACATTGATTTAAGAATAATTCTCCTTCAACAGATCAAATCTAATTACGCGAAAGAGTCCGAGTATGAATTTCGATTGAATTCAATTGTTCGATTTGTTCCAATGAAATGCAACACGTCACGTAAATGGAACACTTCGAAACCGCGCAGCCATTAGCCTTGCGACCCATCAATCGTGGTCCATGTTGACCCGCTTGGCTTGGCTGACGTCGATCACGCACGCGTGACCGAGGTTTGCCGATCCGCGCGGCCGTTGGTATTCAGGTTGCGCGTTTATTCCGCATGCGGCAATATGGCTGCTCTTAACGAGGATTTTCCATGAATTCCCTGGTGCACACGGATCAATCCGGTTCTGGAGATCTGGCCTTTGCCGCCGAGGCGTCCCGGCTTTCGTTCGACGACCGCGAAGCTCTGGAACGGGCCATGCGCGAGCTTGAACGAACGAGTCTGGCGATCCGGCTGAGCGCGATTCTTGGCCGCCAGGCGGGCGCGATCGCATCGATTGTGCCCGAAAACATCGCGGAAATCGCGAGCAAGGCAGCCGAGGCCGCAATCAGGAGCAGCCTCAATTTCGCGCTGCGGAGCCTTGCGGGAAAGCCTCTCAAGGACAGACGCCGCATGCACAAGAGCATCGCGGTTCTTGCCGGAGCGGCAGGCGGCGCGTTTGGTATTGCGAGCCTGCCGGTCGAATTACCCTTCTCGACCACGATCATGCTGCGCTCGATCGCCGACATCGCCCGCACCGAGGGACAGGATTTGGCCGACCCGAAAACCGCGCTCGCCTGCCTTGAGGTGTTCGCCCTTGGCGGCCAGGATGGTCCGAACCGGGACATCCGGTTTCCAGATATCGATGTTCCGGACTCACATTTTAGCGACGGCGCTGTCTTGGAAACAGGCTATTTCGCGCTTCGCGCCGTTTTGGCGAAGTCGGTAACCGAAGCGGCAAGCTATCTCGCCGGCCGCGCTTCCGTGAGCGAGGCCGCGCCGGCGCTTGTCCGCTTGGTGGCGCAGATCGGCACTCGTTTTGGCGTGGTTGTCTCGCAAAAACTCGTGGCTCAAAGCGTTCCGCTGATCGGCGCCGCGGGCGGGGCGGCAATCAATTACGCCTTCGCGGATCATTTTCAGACAATCGCGCGCGGTCATTTCACGGTCCTCCGGCTCGAACGCCGCTATGGCGCGCCAATCATCCGTGCCGAATACGAACGGATACGGAGGGGCGGCAGAAAATAAGCCAGCGCAAAATACTGAATCGTTGACAAGCGAGCAACGGCTGTCCTGAAAGAAGGATTGACGGACGCCTAACATCACGGCTGCGTTGTCCGCCAGGAAATTCGAGAGGTTATCGTCGCTCGAGCTGAACGCCTTTTGCATAACTCGCAATCCGTTAACGCAACTTTAGGGGAATGGGCGCAAGGCTCGTTACAAAGCCTTAACCAACCTTTTGGGGCGCGCGCATGGACGATTCTCCAGACGAAGCCGTTCCTGAACCCGCCGCGGCCCGCCCGCGAGGCGCGAATGTCCCCGCGGCAGGAGCGCGGGGCCGGGACTCGAAGCACGGGGCTACCTCCGGCCTTGTGCCTTTCAAGGGGGCCGAAGCAGCATCGGCGCGACGGGCGCCGCCGCGCTTCGAGCAGTTTTTCAGCTATGGTTCGCACGCGGCCCTGGCAGCCTGTCTTTTTGGGTTCGCATGGGCGGCGGGGTCGTATTTTTCCGGTAATTATGCACCGTTTTACGCGTTGAAGCCGCCACCCACACGGACTGTCGCGACGCAAGAGAGCGTGGCGCGTACCGAGATGCTCCGCATGGCGCAAAAAATGGCCGAGGATATCCGGGCCCTCAAAGCCAACGTAGAGGCTTTGCGGGCAGCGCAGAGCCAGACCACGAAAGATAACACCGCGCTCGAAGGCCTGAAGTCGCGTCTCGAAACGGTGAACACAGAAACCGGCGCTTCGATCGCCGAGCTTGCTGGTAAGGTCGAACACATGCAGCGCGAACCCGCCACGAAACTTTCCCAAGTTCTCGAGCGGCTCGATCGCATGGAGCGGCAGATCGCCTCGCCGCTCGCTACCGCATCAATTGGCGACGTCTCGGCACCGGGTAAGGCGGCCGCCGGGAAACAAGCGCAACTTGCCGTTGCTCCGGCAAAGCCGCCGCTTGAAAATGCGAAGGGACATCCGCAATTGATCACGAATTGGGTTGTCCGTGATGTTTACGACGGGATCGCTCTCGTCGAAAGTCCGCGCGGCTCGATCGAGGTCGCGCCGGGAGAGATCATTCCCGGTGCCGGCATATTGAAATCGATCGAAAAGCGTGGCGCCGGCTGGATCGTGATCACTAGCCGTGGTCTTGTCGATTCCGCGCGCGACAGTTACCAGCCCTGAGCCGATCTGACAGCAATAGCATTTAGGGCACCTCGAAA
>QHBR01000160.1 GCA_003244015.1 Hyphomicrobiales bacterium
ATATCAAATCCAGACTTTTACACGTAATCCGGGAAAGAATATTGCGGCGGCTTTGCCGCGCCGTAAAAATTTATGTGTTGCGCCTTCGCGCGGGCCGGTTCGCGCGTTACTTTGGGTGCGGTGCGGCGGGCCAGTCGCGATGGACCTTGAAGTTGGGAGGCAAGACTTGGGAGGCAAGACGATGGGTGCGCCGTGGCGGGCGACGGGGTTTTTGGGCGCGCTGGCGCTGGCGCTCGCGCTTTGCCTTGGGGGTTTCCCCGCCTCTGCCGGGGATGCTGCCCCGCGCCTTGGGGCGGCCGCGCCTTCTGGCGCTTTGCCGGGAAAAGCCATGCCCGGCTTGATGGCTATGGCGCCCGCGCATGGCGGCCCTCTTACAAAACCAGCGCCCGAGGAGGCCGAGCCGCAAGATGGCGCGGCCCCTGCGCAAAGCGAAGCCAAACCCGTGCCGCCGGACGCGAGTCCGACGGCCGCCGCGCCCGGAGAGTCCGATCAAAACTCCACGCCCGCGCTGCCTCCGGTCAACGCGGCGCTCAAAGCCGCGCTTGAGGCGCGTTCCGGTTCGCCGGGCCAAGCCGCCCTCCCGCGGCGCAGGGAGCGCGAGGCGATCGCCGCCTTTTACGCCTTGCGCAATTTCGCGCCGCTCTGGTTTAGCGGCGGCACGGCCAACGCTGCAGTTGCCCCGGCGACACTGCGGCTGAAGCGCGCCGCCGACGATGGGCTCGAGGGCAACGGATTTCCGAACGCCGTTTCGCCCGAAACCGGCGCGGAAATCACGAGAGCCGATCTTTCTCTTAGCGATGCGGTCGTGGCCTACGCCCGCCAGGCGAGCGGCAGCCGGCTCGATCCGCGGATGATTTCGCGGTTGATCGGGGTCGAACCGGAAGTCGCCGATCCCGCCGTCATATTGGCGCTTGTCGCGAGTGCCGGGGAAGACGCGGGCGAGGAATTGCGCCGGTTCAATCCGCCGCAAAAGGCGTATGAGGCGCTGCGCGAAAAGCTTCTTCAATTGCGCCGGGGACGCGTGGCCGGATCCGGTGCCGCGATTCCTGCAGGCCCCTTGCTGCGCCAAGGCATGCGCGATCCCCGCGTGCCGCTCGTTCGCGCGCGGCTCGGCCTCGACGCCGCGGCGGCCGAAGATCTTGTCTACGACACGAGCATCGCGGCGGCGGTCGCCGATTTTCAGAAAGCCAATGGCCTGCCGGCCTCGGGCCATTTGACGGCGCGGACCGCCGCGGCCCTGTCCGGCGGCGCTTCGAGTCTCGAGGCCGAAATCCTCGCCAACATGGAACGCTGGCGCTGGATGCCGCGCGACATGGGCGAGACCCATATCGAAGTGAATATCCCCGATTACGAAGCCGTCGTCATTGAAAAAGGGGCAGTGATCGAGCGCTCCCGCGTCGTCGTCGGCAAGGAGGAAACCCCGACGCCGGTGTTTTCCGACTTGATGAAATTTCTGATCGTCAATCCCTCTTGGAACGTGCCGCAATCGATCATCCGCAAGGAGATGCTGCCGCGCCTTGCGAGCGACCCCGATTATCTGCACCGGCTGGGCTACGAGGTTTTGTCGCGCGGGGGCCACCTCGTCGTGCGGCAGCCGCCTGGCGAAAAGAACGCGCTCGGGCGGATCAAATTCATGTTCCCGAACGATTTTGCCGTCTATATGCACGACACGCCGCTGCGCAAGCTGTTTGCATCGGCGAAGCGGGCGTTCAGCCATGGCTGCGTGCGGGTCGACGATCCGTTCCATTTCGCCGAGACGGTGCTCGGCCAAGGCTGGAGCGAGAGCCGGGTGAAGAAATTGATCGGCGGCAAGGAGCGTTACGTCTATCTGCCAAAACCGCTGCCTGTTTATCTCGAATATTTTACCGCCTTTGTCGATGAATCGGGCGAGCTGCAATTGCGCGACGATGTCTATGGCTATTCGCGCCGGGTGAAGGCCGCGCTCGGCTTGCAGGGGTAAAACGCCGCGCGGCGCACTGGACTGCTCGTTTTTATCAATATTTGATAATTTCTGACATCGTTGCTACGTTGGCCCAGCTTACAACCGGAAGCGGCCGTGACGACGAACGTCAATCTCACCCCGGAGCTTGAGGAGATGGTCCGGCAAAAAGTGGCGTCAGCCCTTTACACATCGGCAGCAGAAGTGATCCGGGAAGCCTTGCGCCTGCTGGAAAAACAGGACCGCATTCGCGCGGCCAAGCTCGATCAATTGCGGCAAGAAATTCAAGACGAACTGAACAACGGCCCCGCGACGACTTGGGATGCGAGGGAGATCAGACGGGAGGGCGCCAAAAAACGTGCCGCCCGCGCGCGGGAAAGCCAGCGCAAGATGCTGATTTGGCAAGCTGAGAAATACTGAGCGTCCTCTTAAACCCCGCGATCTTGCGGCACGATCCGTTGCGAAGAAATCAGAAGAAAACCCGTGCCCTGCGGAAAACGACTCGTCACTGTCTGGATGCGGTAATGCCGATTTTTAGCAACAAATTTTTCAATCCAGTCGTGCTTGTCGCGATAGAAAACAATGTCCTCGGCACATTGAACAAGGAGGCGGTTGATGTTGCAGATTTCGAGGCTCTTCAATAGGCGACGGGTGCGGGAAAATTTAGTGAATGAAAGATCGGTGCTAGCCCCAGACATATCAATATTCGGAGTAATCCGCACGGCGAGGTTAGGAGTCAACGGGACGATTTTGTTCAAGACACGTGGATCGCTTGTAGCCTCAATGGCCACCGGATAATCACTGGTAAAAACGGGCTCTCAGCATCATCATTCTGGAGCACTTCCCATTTCGCATTGCCGAATATTGAGACGGTTTGAATGACGCTGCTTATCCCCATCGCCTGCGGAAATTTTGGGTCAACATCAAAGTGAATAGTCCCGTCCGCCAAAAGCTCGGTCGCAGATTTTCCGCCAAGCGAGGGAGGAGCTTTTCCAAGCACTCCCTGTTTGTCGAGGATCGCTACCTCAGCCGCTAGTGAGCCATGCAAAGGTCCGGTGTGGATGCGCATGGCCGCAGGGGAACACGACGCCACATAGGCAATGAAGCCCGCGACCGCATAAATGCACTCCTCGTCGATTTTATCGTCCCGTAGCTTGCCGACTGAGGCGTTGTATTTTGGCTCCACGTCCAACAGGAAATCCTCGATTGCGCGATCTTCTTTCAGATACGCATTCGTGCTTCCATCTTCGATCCGGCAAACATCCCGTGAGGTGCACGGAAATTTCGTTAGATCGGATTTCCGGATTGCGTACATGTGGCCGTCAAGAGCCGGAGAGTAGAAGTTCTTGAGATGAACTTGCGAAACGTAATGGTCGAGCGGCATATCAATTCATCCGGCCGTAAGCTTTCGTTGGGCATTGGTCAAATTGGCAGCGCTACCATCAAGCTGGAGCCAATCACGCCCGATCCCAAAAACGAACCAGGAAATTACACCTATAGTACTACGTCATATTCAGAGCCGCCATGTAGAGTTCGAGAATGGCCTCCATTTCCTTGCGTTCGGAATGGTCCTGCTTCCGGATTTTTACGATCTCGCGCACGGCCCTCGCATCAAACCCGTTGCCTTTCATTTCCGCGTAGACTTCGCGAATATCGCCGGAAATGGCTTTTTTTTCCTCCTCCAGCCGCTCCACCCGTTCGACGAATTGCGTCAACTCCAGGCCCGCGACACCTGTTTCGGCGACATCTGCCGTCATCTGAAACATTCCTTTGTTTGGATTGGGCACCGCCCTGGACGCAGCGAAAACAGCCGGAAAAATGCCCCTGGCGAGGATCTTGTCGCTGCCAACCCCGCAATGCCGCCGCCGCCGCGAGCCGTCAATATGCAAGGCGGGATTATCCCCGCAATCCTGCTCCTGATCCCGCTCCAGCGCACCGCCTTGCCGTTCAAACATGCCGCCCTGTCCGGCTTGGGAAAAACGCCTCGCAATGGAGTTCGGGGCGCGCGAGGACTGGGCGCAAGAAGCGCGCAAGCCGATCGGCGAATGCGGCTGCTTTTTCCTTGGTGCCGGCGAGATCCTGGCGGATCTCGATAAGGAGGCCGGCGAGCCCGCGGCGCGTTACTTCCCCGTCCAACGTATCGCCGATGAGCGCGCCATCATAGGGTTCGTTGTCGCCGACGCAGAGCCCATCAAGGGTCAACGCCGCAATCAGGGGTTTGGCGAAACGCGGATCGCTGTCCCACAAAATTCCGACTTCCCACGGTCTTGGCCGCGCTTTCCAGGATGGCGTGAATGTGTGGATCGAAACAACGGCTGGTGGCGGTCCCTTGTTCAGCATGGCTTCGATCGTCACGGCGATCGCGGCGCGGTAGGGCTGCCAATAAAGCGCGCGGCGATATTCGATCTCGTCGGCGCCGATTCTTGCGTTTCCGGGGATGATATCGCCGTCCGAAAGGCGCATGACGAGTGTTGGATCGTCGACGCCGCGATTGGGATCGATGAGGAGGCGCGAAAACCGCGACAGAACTGCCGGAGCGCCGAAACTGCAAGCGAGACGGCGGGTGATCCAGGCCGCGCCAATATCGTAGGCGATGTGACGGTCGAGTTGTTCCCTGGCCAGACCGAGCGTGCCATAGGCGTTTGGCAGCGCGTTGGCCGCGTGATCGCAAAGGAAGAGGACGCCCGCCGCAAAACTTCCCTCGATTCGTTCGACCGGATCGACCGCACCGCCCGCTGGCGGTGAAATGGGCACGGCGCGATCCATGGCAGCTCTTTGTCTCAACATCGTTGGCGCGGAGGGACCGACGGCAAGGCCGCCGGAGACGTGACAAGGCCCACATTACGCCCAAGCATAGGCAAAGGCGCCGTCCGCTATCGTCACTTTCGCCTCTTTCAACTCTTCCTTTGCCAGCGAGCGCTTCAAGAACTCGCGCGAAAGCGCCGGCAGAAGCGTGTTGGTGATGATGTTGTCGATGACGCGGCCACCCGACTCCGGATCGTTACAGAGCGAGGCGATATATACTACGACCGCGTCGTCGTAGACAAAGGTTACAGCGTGGTTCTCCCGGATCCGCGTGCCGATGCGATTGAGCTGCAAACGCACAATGTCGCCCAGCACTTTTGGCGACAGTGGAAAATAGGGAATTGTCACGATCCGCCCCAACAGTGCGGCGGGAAAGACCTCTAAGAGATCTGGGCGCATCGCCGCCGCCAGCGCCTCTACATTCTCCCGGCAATCTGGGTCGGCGGACAGCGCAATGATCCGATCGGTTCCGACGTTCGAAGTCAAGATTATAAGCGTATTTTTGAAATCGATTCGCCGGCCGGTGCCGTCCTCCATGACGCCTTTATCGAAGACCTGAAAGAAGATTTCGTGCACATCCGGGTGCGCTTTCTCGATCTCGTCGAGCAGAATGACGTTATATGGCTTCCGCCTCACGGCCTCGGTCAAGCGCCCGCCCTCGCCATAGCCGACATAGCCCGGCGGCGCGCTTTTCAGGGTGGAGACAGTATGCGCCTCCTGGAACTCGGACATGTTGATGGTGATGATGTTCTGCTCGCCGCCGTAAAGCGCCTCGGCGAGGGCGAGCGCTGTCTCGGTCTTGCCGACGCCAGACGGGCCGCAGAGCATGAACACGCCAATCGGCTTGTTTGGATTATCCAGCCTGGCGCGGTTCGTCTCGATATGTTTGGCGATCATCGTGAGACCATGCGACTGGCCGATGACGCGCTTATTCAACACTTCGGACAGAGTGAAACCGTCTCGATCTCGTCCTTCACCATGCGTCCGATGGGAATGCCCGTCCAATCCGATACGACGGAGGCGACGCACTGTTCGTCGACATGGGCGTAAATCATCCGTTGCGCGGGATCGATGGCGTCGAGCTGTTCGGATTGGGACTCAAGCTTGGCGCGCTTGCTCAAGGTGTCTTCCCCTTGTTTTCCGGCGAGAATTTCGCGCAGCGACCGGATGCGATCGACGAGCTCCTGTTCGTTCTTCCACGCCGCCTCTAGGGCCGTGAGTTTTTCGCGTCGATCCGCGAACTCCTGGTCGATTGCGACGATACGCGTCTCGTCTGTCGCGCCGAGATCGCGATCGCCAATGAGTGCCGCCCTTTCCCGTTCCAGTGCCGCGATTCCGGCGCGCGCCTCATCAATCGCGGCGGGAGTTGCGCTCTGCGAAATGGCGACGCGCGCGCAAGCGGTATCAAGTAAGCTGACCGCCTTGTCGGGAAGTTGCCGCGCCGGAATATAGCGCTGCGAGAGCCTAACTGCCGCGACGATTGCGGCCTCGGATATGCGCACTTTATGATGCATTTCCATCGGCTTTGTCAGGCCACGCAGCATGCCGACACAACGCGCGAAGTCCGGCTCCTCGATGAGCATCGGCTGAAACCGGCGGGTAAGGGCCGGATCTTTCTCGATATGCTGACGGTACTCGGCCCAAGTCGTGGCGGCAATGGTGCGCAACGTACCCCGTGCAAGCGCGGGCTTCAGGAGATTGGCCGCGTCACCCGTTCCTGCCTGACCGCCAGCGCCCATCAGCGTGTGCGCTTCGTCGATGAAAAGGATAATCGGGATGGGCGAGGCTTGCACTTCGTCGATGACGGAGCGAAGCCGCTGCTCGAAGAACTCGCCCTTCATCGACGCCCCGGCCTGCATAAGGCCAATGTCGAGCGAAACAAGCTTTACTCCGCGCAAGGGAGGCGGCACATCGCCGGCCACGATATGCTGCGCGAATCCCTCGACGATCGCCGTCTTGCCGACGCCGGCTTCGCCGGTGAGGATGGGGTTGTTCTGCCGCCTTCGCATGAGCACATCGATGACTTGACGGATCTCGTCGTCGCGTCCCAAAATGGGGTCCATCTGGCCAGAACGCGCTCTTTCAGTGAGGTCCTGCGAAAAGCGGTCGAGCGCGGTCTGACCCTTCCGTCCCTCGGCGCCTGGCGCGCCGGCAGCCGAGCGGGCCGAACTATCCAGCGGCCTTAGTGTCCGTCCGGAGAGATATTGAATCCTATGCATCACTTGTGATTCAAGGG
>QHBR01000248.1 GCA_003244015.1 Hyphomicrobiales bacterium
AATTGGCGTCAAACCGCGATCACACTTGTTAGTACGGTGCTTCTCTCCGTATCCGCTTGGGCGGGTGCGGGTCCAGCCGGCCACAGCCACGATAAGACGTTTTCGGCCGGTAAGCCGGGTAACCCGAAAAAACCGGCCAGGACCGTTCAAATTACCATGGACGAAGCCGACGGCAAGATGATGTTCGTGCCGAACAAGGTTGAGGTCAAGAAGGGCAAACAAATCAAATTCGTGCTGTACAACAGCGGCGAGCTCGACCACGAATTCGTGCTTGGGACCGCGCAGGAGAATTTAGAGCACGCGGAAATGATGAAAAAGAACCCAGAGATGGAGCACCACGATCCGAATGCGAGGCGTGTCGCGCCGAAGAAAACGGACGAGATCGTCTGGAAATTCACCAAGCCAGGCGAGTTCGAGTTCGCATGTCTGATCCCGGGTCATCGCGATGCCGGCATGTTCGGCATTGTGGTTGTGAAGTAGCCGATTAACTGGAGCGCCATGGCGAGAACAGTAAAAAGCTGAGGGGCATCACGCGGCCCGAAGAAATTCATTGTCGTTGGCGAGAGCCCATTCGATGGGCACCGGCATACCCAGTAGCGAAAGCGTCCAGCTTGGGCCTGAAGCATTACGTCCCAATCGATATGCAGCGCATAAGGATCAAGCAGACACAAGGCACGGGTGTATTTATCGTACTGAATCTTTGGCAGCACTTCTTCGATGAGCGGCGAGGCTGAATGGGTGAACTATCGCGAGAAAATCAGCCACAGCACTGACGCTGCTGATTCCATCCGATTGCGAATGGAATTTTTGCTTCGTAGTTTGCTCGAACGCTTTCCAAGCCTCTCCCGCAAAGACAATCAGCGAAGTTTTGCTCATGTGCAGAAGCTGGCAATTTTCCGCCGTGACAAGGGCATCTGCCAGGTCAAACGCAAATGAGACGGTGTGAAAATTTCGTGGGATGACTGGCACGCTGATCACAGGCTTCCATGGTCGAAGGGAGGCAAAACCACTGTCGAAAATGGCCAGGTTTCTTGTACCGCGTGCAATCTCTCCAAGGGTGCTGGGTAACCCGACGCGACTATAATACAGTCAGACAGTCCGACGTAAAGCGTCCGAGGCCATTGCTTTCCTCGCGTCAAGCGCCCCGCGCGCCGTCATTCCGGCGCATCCGTTAATTCGAGGGCGAGTCGGTCTTCAGAAAACTCTGGCGGCGTCGCCCGCGCGCCTGGAGAAAGCCATTGCCGCCCGGGCGGCGCGGGGTTATATGGACGTTGCATTGCTGACGGTGCTCGGCATAGTAGCGGAAATGGAGCTTGGCTTCATCAAGGCCCGCCAGCGCAATGATCGAACGGGCAAAATCCAAGGGGGATGTCTACAAAGGGCGCAAACTCAAAAAGGTTGACGAGATTTTCTGATGGACCCGCGACGTCCTGGGGCGGGCGCTTTGCCTCCGCCGCCTCGGCAACGTCTTGGATGGCAATTCGTCTCCGGCGTATTTCTGTGATGCGCGTGTAATACATCCAGCACCGGCGGAGGCTATGCGAGACGCGGTTTCTCGGACATCACGCTGGCCTGGATGTTGCGGAAGGCACACGAACACGGACTGCTGATTTACGCCGGCCACAAGGAGCACATCTTCGAAGATTACGGCGAAGAAATGAACGATTCGCGAGCCACACTTACGGCGAAAATGCTTTACCGACCCGCGACAATGATACTTTGAAATTGGGGTAGCCAGTATGGCCGGTACCTTCCTACAAAAGCTGCAGGCAGCCATCCGATCGACACTTGGGCTGCCGGCATTCGCTACAGAAAGGCCGTCGCAGAAGGACCGGAACGATTTGTCGGAAAGCCTGGGAACCAAGTACTGTTCGCATCTTTGGGAAATGAAAACGAGCGCAGCGATGGGGCTTTGCCCTCGCTTGGCCATCCGCGTCTTCTGCCGCCAATGAAATTGTCAGAGAACTGCGAAGGTTCCGTTATGATCGCGAGTTCAGCGGTGCCCGGCGCGTTCTGATTGTCGGTTTAGCGTTCCTCTGCGTCATAAACCGGCAAACTATTTACACGGCAATAATGGGGCAAGAGGTTTCCCGCGCCGTTAAGGCAGAATTGTCGTGGGCGATCGTCGCGGTCCGGGAGGAGCGATTGCGCTTCACCCGTCGGGGCCAACAATGGGAGTTCGAATTCCGAAACCCTCCCGATCCCTTGCCGCCGCCAAAGCCGAGCCTCGTCCGCGCCAGCGATTTCAGGAGTGGTCGCGATTGCTGGGCCTGCGGAAGCTTGAGGTGGTCGCCGGTCTCGATGAATGGCTCGCGCTGGCACGTGTGCCTTAACTGTCTCCCGGAAAACCAATGGCCGGCACCACACAGTGTATGGATTAATCCCCCTTTTGAAGGTTCAAAAGTCAAAGGTACCGTTGAAAAACTCGCGAGCGCACCGATTTTCGGCCCCCCGTTCGATAGGCGGTGGAGCTTGGTTTGAGTGTTTTGGTCTCTGCTTCAGCTTACGCCAGGGGCCACCCGCGTGCCGGGGAGCGAGAAAGACCGTCGACTTCTCCCGTCGACCCACAAAGCTGCGTGGAACTGGCACTCAAAATGACGAAGCGCGGAGTGTATACTGTAATGTACAGTAAACTCCCATATCCAATGTGCTGACTCCGCTCCACGGCAGGGGAGCAAAGCATGGCCCGGCATTACTCAACCAAA
>QHBR01000428.1 GCA_003244015.1 Hyphomicrobiales bacterium
CCGAATGAATCAGACCACTAGTGAGAAAATTCTCTGCCCTATTCAAACTGGCCCACTACCGACTGGACAAGTCTCTACGACACTGCGCCATTCTGGACTCTGCTGGAGAAGTATGTCGATTTCAGGTCGCCCCCGTGAGCGGCGTTCGGCCTCGACCTTCCCCGCGAAAGAACAAAGTTGAACCCGGTCGAAAATATCTGGCAGTTCATGCGCGACAACTGGCTCTCCAACCGGGTCTTCAACTCCTACGACGACATGACCACTGCTGCTTCGCCTGGAACAAGCTCATCGACATGCCCTGGAAAATCATCTCCATCGGAACGAGAGAGTGGGCCGGTCGTAATCAGCGAGACTTGGTATCAGCCATTACGTCTCGTCTCAATCAGGCGAATTCCAGCCACGTCGCCACCGTCAGAGGGTCGGTGAAATCTTTCTTTGTAAGGGAATTATATTTTGTAAGGGAATTATATATTGGCCGCAGCGCGCAAGATTCACCCGACGCCGCTCGTAAAACGCCCGCGCGAGGCTTGGCAAGGCCGAACCATCGACGGCATGCTCGGGCACCCCAAAGCCGGTGACATCGGCGCGTCGCGCGCTGGCCCGATTTCGTTGGCATCAAGACGTACCTCTCGCATGGCTTTTGCGCGAACTCATGCCGATCGAACACCTCACGTCGATGCGGCTGCCTGTTGAGTGATTCGGGACAGGCCGGCGATGAAGCGCCCGCGTCTGATGACGCGGCGCATTCGACTGTTTAGATCATTTCTGAGACAAGGATGACATAGCAGCATTTCCGGGGCCGATCAGTGAGATCATCGAGGTCAAACCGGACGGCCCCGGCCGACATTTCCGCGTGGCCGTGGATCACCCTGGAAAACACTCGTGGTGGGATGCACTTAAGCTCCATCACAGCCCCTTCGAGCGCAATGCCCTTATCCTCCCCATCTTTGGCGGCGTGAGTGAGTATCGCCCTATCTGTGTGGCGTTGCTCTACGCGCTTTCGATCGTCGTGCGGTATCGGCCGAGTGTGTGGCGACGCGTACAGGAAGGCGACCTTGACCACATGCGCGTTCTTATCGAAGCGTTTCTGCCCGTGGCAGAGCGTGTGCTGCCCGAACAGTTTCTGGAGAAAGTTACAGGGCAGCCCGTGTTTGCCAAGCAGCCAGGCTCTTTTTGGCAGTGAAACTGCCTTGACGCCTGTTGAATTCGCTCTTCGGGGAGCTCGTCGCTGTTGACGCTCGGGGGCGCGTGATCGTCGCCAAGGCGCTCCGGCGCAAGGACGTACTGGCCTTCTTCGCCCAATTGCCCGAGTGTCTTGTTGGGATGGAAGCCTGTGGTTCGGCCCATCATTGGGCGCGCGAGCTGATCAAGCTTGGCCATGATGCGCGGATGATGCCGGCGGCCTATGTCAAACCCTATGGTGCGCCCCGAAGGCGCGTGTCACCAGTGGAGGAAGATTCCACCCAGAGAGTTTGTCGATTGATCTGGTAGCTGACGAGCGGTTTGGACGAGCAATTGGATCGGACTGGAGCCTCGTGACAAAGGCCGCTTTGGGCGGCCGAGCGATCCAGCGGGCCGTAACGTGAGTGAAGCCTGAGCAGGCCTCGAAAGTTACGATGTGGATGCCGACCCGACCGTATGGCGGGAAGGCCGGCGACAATTGCACCGTTCTACCATGCCATCGGGAGGGCAACGGCAAGATGGCAGCACGTCTGTTTGTTCTCGCACACGCGATCATGCAAACAGATTACAAATATTCCTCCGTCGTGTTCCTTCACATCCAAAGCGCGGACTCTAAAGTGAAATTGGTTGACCGTCTGGTGCCGGGCTCATTTCGATAAAACGATTATCAAGAATGAGTGGACACCGCTTCTGAAGGACCTAAATTCGGCGGTAGCGGTCCGCAACTCAATCGCACACTGGGAAGCAAACTTCATTCTCGACGTTAGTGTTCTGGAGCCTTGGGAGTCGCCAATAACGCTGACACCGCATCATCTTGATGTTAGAGCCCAGGCGGATACAAGGGGCGCAACAACGAATACGCTAAATCAAACAGCCGAGGGAACGAATTTTCCATCGGAGCTAGCATCAAGCGGATCAAGAAATTTTTTCTGGGCGGCCTGCCTCAAAATATCAAGGCGCTGGTTCCATCCTGTGTTCCTGCCCTGCGGCTCAGACGGAATCATAGTGTGATCTCCGCATCCGGATCACCGGCTGCGAGGGCGCTCATGTAGGCAAGGCAAAGTTCGCAAGAGCGATAGCGGTCGTAAGCGGCCATTTCCTCGCGTTCGACGATCGGGAAGGTTGAAAAGATGTAGCGCACGTCGTCGCGGTCGGTGACGCCGTAAAGGTGAAAATAGACCGCGTCGAGCTTCGCCCGGAGTTTCAGGCGACGCTCTTCATCCCAGACGAAGGGCGGCTTCACCTTGCCCGCCTTATCGACATAGCCCATGTCGCGGGCGAAGGGGGCCATGTCGTGCGCCGTATAGGTCAGTTCCAGCACGGCGTCGCGGATGATTTTGGCGGCCGTCTTCTTGCCGAAGCGGACGGCCTCGTAGCGATCTGGCGGCACCACGGGAAGCTGCTCGACGATAAATAGGTTCAGCGTCTGTCCCTGAACCTTTTGGCGCGTAACAAAATCAAAAATGATGGAATTCAAATTGGCTGCCAACAGCCACTCGCGGCGTACTTTTGTATCCGCCTTTAGGACGGGCACCTTGTTGCCGAAAGCGACGGTCGGAAACAACGCCGAAATGAATGTCCGGACATTCGTTGGCGCGGTGATTTCCTTGAAGCCAAGAACCCAGCCGTGGGATTCCCAACCGCATTGTGATCGAAAGCCTGTACCATCTTCCCCTCGTACAGCGGCACCCAATCCCCGGCCGCGCTGTGGAAGCGGTTGCCGCCGGTCGGCCAGGCCCCTTCCTGCTCCTCCAGTTCCTGCCGGGTGCGGAACAGGCCGGAGTCGTTGGTCATGTGGAACATGGTGGCGTACTTGACCGGCCAGGCTTTCACCTCCGCGCCGGTCGAGCGATCGACAAGCACGGGCAGGCGGCCATAGATCGCGGTTGTCAGCGCCGCATCGCGCCTTGTGCGAAAAATCGGTGCGGTGCCGGTGTTTGGATTGAGGCGCGCAAAGTCAGCGGCCGAGAGCGGAAAGCACCGGTTGGAGTCGGCGATCTCTGCGACATTGTGAAGATAGAACGCACATTGGGCAGGTTCTGGTAAAGGAGACGGGCTGGCGACGAACGCACAAAACTTGAATGACGCATGGACATCTGGGAAGAATATTTTCTTATTCTCGAAATCATAAAGCGCCTTCAACCGGCCGCCCGTCGCCACACCCTTGAAGAAGGGCGCGGCGGTCTTGTCGGATGCGATGCCGGAAGGAGTCAGAAGCCCTACCATTCCGGACGGCTTCACGAGCGTCATGGCCCTCTCGACAAAGAGCGAATAAATATTGAGGTCGCCGCCAGACAAAAGCGGATAGTCGCCGCATCGGCGTGCTAAATTAGTTGCGGCTTCGGCCCGTTCGTTGGCCTTGGCGAAGTCGGCGGCTAGCGGGTCTCCCGCTGTTTCAAGCGCGCGGATCATGCGCGTTCGATCGGAGGCCCGCTGCGCGAGGGAAATCTCGCGCCTGCGGGCGGCAAACCATTCCACCTGTTGCAGCTTCATCCGATCCCACGGCGGATTGCCGATCACGGCGTCAAACCCGCCGGTCAGCCGTTCGCTTTCCCAATCCGACCACACGCCGGGGAAAAACACCTGCCAGTTCAGGAATCGTTCTTCGGCGGCAAGCTGGCGCGCCTGAGCAAAAATCTCGGCGAAGCGCGTGGCCTCTTGACGCCCGTTGGCGATGGTTTGTTTTCCGAGAGCGATCTGAACCGGATCGCCGAACTGGCCGGTAAAGAAGGCCTGAATCGCGATCCTGTCGTCGCGCGATTTCAGGTCGAGCCAGTCGAGCGCATGGATGAGGGAAAGGACCGCATCGAGCGGCGCGGTCATGTCGCGCACCTCGTCGAATACGTCCTTCGACCGGTGCGCCTCGGCGATCTCGGCGTCGGTCAACCCTTCTATGATCTGTATTTTGGACGCAGCGCGCAGCGCCCGCGTCATCGGCTCGTGCAGAAAGAGCGGCGCTCCGAGGGCGGACGCGCGGTCGGTCCCGCCGCGCACCCATGAACCGAAGAGGCTGTCGCCGCAGCGCAAATGGTGGTCGAGAAACGAGAGCGGCGCGCCGACGGTGAAGGTGTGAAGCCACAATGACACCTTGGCGAGTTCGACCATAAGGTTTTTATCGACGCCGTAAATGCAGCGCTTCAGCACCATGCGGCGGACGATATGGCGATCGTCGAGCTGCTCGGGATCGATCGTCCAGCCGCGTTCCTCGGCATTGCGAAGGATCGTCCTGCGGATCGCTGCGATCCGGGCGATCAGGGGGGAGACATAATCGACGAAGGTCACGAGGGCGTGAGCCTCGGCCATGGCCGTGATGACCTGATCGGCAAGGTAATCGACAAGGCTCACGAGGAAGTGGCCGGACCCCATCGCGGGGTCGCAGATTTTGAGATCAAGAAGCCGCTCGGCTGGATCGCTCCCCTCAAGAATCCCAAGGTGTCAATCGGCTCGCAAACG
>QHBR01000218.1 GCA_003244015.1 Hyphomicrobiales bacterium
GCCCTCTGCTTCGCCGCTACCTTAGCCTACTGGATCTCAATTAATTGAGTCCGGGCCCTAGACTGGCATAACCTTTATATCACGATTGAATACCGTGATCAAGCTTAGGAATTTCGTGTGCTGTTCGTGAAGAATATGAAATTTCCGCTGGTGTTATATATCGTCTTTAACCGCGGCCGTCGTTCCGGACTGTGACAGGGAGCCGCGTTGCATTCCCCTTCATCCTATTGTTCGATCTATGGTTCGATAGGAACAGCTCAAGGCATGGCTCCGGCGAAGCGATCGGCGGCGGTGTCCTTTTCGTGATCGTTCCCAACCTCTTGCTTTCAAGCGGATTCGCGCCATTTTCATTTTGCCGCCCCGCGCGGCGAGCGAGCCAGCCTTACCAAACTTTCATGCGGCCGAAATGGCGGTGTAAGATTTGCGTCCCCATGTTGATGGCCGAAGACGGTGCGCCGTCGTTAATTTTTGCAATGGAGCAGTCAATGGCTAATGTCCACTCTCCCCGGCCCGAAACCCTGAGTTCGCCGCCTTTTATCGTGCGCCGGCGCCGCGAAATCCGTGCCGCGCTGCTTGCGACCGTGGCCGCCCTGGCCTTGGCTTGCATGAACGATGGCGGTTTCAGTCAGGCTCGTGCCGACGCGCTTCACAGCCAAGTGTCTCCGGTCGTTTCTCCGGTCTCTTTCGCCGACGTGGTCGACCACGTGCGCGGCGCGGTCGTGTCCGTCAAGGTGAAGACCACCGAGACGGCCGATTCTGGCGACGAGCTCGAAATACCGCATATTGCGCCGGGCGATCCACTCGAGCGCTTCTTTAAACATTTCGGCGAGGAGGGAACGCCGCACGATCATCACCTCAAGCCGCACCTCACCCAGGCGCAAGGCTCGGGGTTCATTATCTCCGCCGACGGCTATGTTGTCACGAACCACCACGTGGTCGAGAATGCGACCGAAGTCTCCGTGACCTTGGACGATGGCAAAACCGTGCCCGTAACCATCGTCGGAACCGACAAGAAAACCGATCTCGCTCTCTTGAAGATCAAGCAAGGCGGCCCTTACCAGTATGTCGAGTTTTCGACAACCACTCCGCGCGTCGGAGATTGGGTGATCGCGGTCGGCAATCCCTTCGGACTGGGTGGAACGGTTACGGCGGGTATCGTTTCGGCGCGCGGGCGCGACATTGGCGCTGGACCCTACGACGACTTCCTGCAAATCGATGCGCCGGTCAACCGGGGCAATTCGGGCGGTCCCACTTTCAATACCCAAGGTCAAGTGGTCGGCATCAATACGGCAATTTTCTCGCCCTCGGGCGGAAGCGTCGGCATTGGTTTTGCCGTTCCCGCCGAGACCGTGAAAACCGTCATTGCCGCTCTCCAAGACAAAGGCGTAGTCGCGCGGGGTTGGATTGGCGTCCAGATTCAGCCGGTCACCGCGGAAATCGCCGATAGTCTCGGCCTAAAATCCAACAAAGGGGCTCTCGTCGCTGAAGCTCAGCCGAATTCTCCGGCAAGCGCGGCCGGAATTAAATCGGGCGACGTGATCCTCGGGATCGACGGCGGGCGGATCGACGGTCCGCGCGACCTCGCGCGCAGGGTGGCGGCCCTCGGCCCGGGGAAAAAGGCCAATTTGATCTATTGGCACGATGGATCGGAGAAAACCGCGCCGGTAAAGCTCGGTTCCCTGCCGGACGACAAGGAAGCTCGCGCAAATCCAGGCATGAGCCAGGACAATAATGCGTTTAGCGGCCTCGGCCTCACGCTCGCTCCTGCCTCCAGCGTCGAAGGAGCGGGAAGCCACGGCGTGGTCGTATCCGACATCGATTCAGATGGCATGGCCGCGCAGAAGGGGTTGCAGATCGGCGACGTCATTCTCGAGGCGGGCGGCCATGCGGTGAACCAGCCGGCGGACGTCAGCGCGGCGCTGGCCGAGGCCAAAAAGGCCAATCGCAAGGCCGTCCTTTTGCGGGTCAAGGGAGCCGAAGGCACCCATTTCGTCGCGATCGAGGTCAAACCGGCTTCCTGAGCCTCACGTCCCCGAGGCTTGATGGGCCGGTGCCGCGTCCCCCCCGTTGCGGCGCCGGCTCCAGGAGGCGACAGGCCGGAAGGCAACTTCCGGCCTGCTGCTTTGCATAGGGATGAGCTATATGTCGGTGATGCGCATCCTCATCGTCGAAGACGATTCCGAAGCCGCCAATTACATGGTCAAGGCATTTCGCGAGGCCGGTCATGTCGCCGATTATGCCGGCGACGGCCTTGACGGCTACGCCCGTGCCCGCGATGAAACCTACGATGTTTTGATTGTCGATCGCATGCTGCCGAAACTCGACGGCCTCTCGCTCATCGGCAACCTGCGCACGCAGAAAATCCTGACGCCCGTGCTTATCCTGTCCGCGCTTGGACAGGTCGACGATCGTGTCAAGGGGCTGCGCGCGGGCGGCGACGATTATCTCGCCAAGCCTTATGCTTTTTCGGAGCTTCTGGCGCGGGCCGAGGTGCTCGCCCGGCGCAACCGGCCGGGCGTTCGCGAGGAAACCGTCTTTCGCGTGAACGGCCTAGAACTTGACCGTCTTGGCCACAAGCTAAGCCGCGACGGCAAGGAAATTCCGTTGCAGCCGCGTGAATTCCGCTTGCTCGAATATTTGATGAAACATGCGGGCCAAGTCGTCACGCGGACGATGCTGCTTGAAAACGTATGGGACTATCATTTCGATCCGCAAACCAATGTCATTGACGTTCATATTTCGCGGCTGCGCGCCAAGATCGACAAAGGCTTCGACCCTCCGCTGCTCCATACGATACGCGGTGCCGGATACATGATACGCGATGGCCATAGGTAAGCTCTTTCGCACCACGGTATTCAAGATATCGCTCGCCTATTTGGCGATTTCCGCGATCGGCGCCGGGGTTGTCCTCGGCGCTGTCGGCTGGAACATGGAGCGCCTGATCAACGCGCAGATCGCGCAGACCATCGACACCGATATTACCGGGCTTTCCGAGCAATATGAGCAAGGCGGCATACGCCGCCTTGTCAACATCATCCAAAGGCGGACCCGCCGGCCTGGCGCGCGGCTCTACTTGGTCACAACCGCGGCGGGAGAACCGATCGCCGGCAATATCGTGCGCCTGCCGCCGGATATTCTGACCCGTCCCGGCCTCGTCGAGACGGCGTACCAGCCTCCGGGCGACACGGGCGGAAAACACCGGGCGCTCGCCCGCAACTATGTCTTGGCGGGCGGTTTCCACCTGCTCGTCGGGCACGACCTCGCGGAAGGCGAAGGCTTGCGCCATATTCTCGGCCAAGCACTGCTCACTTCGCTGCTTTGGCTCGTGGCGATCGGAACGCTTGGCGGGCTCTGGGTTGCAAGGCGCGTTCTCAATCGCGTCGATGCAATCAACGCCAATGCCCAGGCCATCGTCGCCGGCGATCTCTCCGGCCGGTTGCGGTTGACCGGGTCCGGCGACGAACTCGACCGGCTCGTGCAAAATTTCAACGCCATGCTGGAGCGGATCGCTGTATTGATGGCGGGATTGAAAGAAGTTTCCTACAACATCGCGCACGATCTCAAGACTCCCTTGACCCGTCTGCGGGGCGGCGTGGAACAAGCATTGCGCGGCGCCAAAAGCCCGGAAGATTATCGCGGCGCGCTCGAAAACGCGCTCGACGAATCCGAGCGGCTGATCCAAATCTTCGACGCGCTGTTAAGCATCGCCCGCGCGCAAGCCGGCGCCGGGCGCGAGGGCATGATCGATTTCGACGCCTCGTCCGTCGCCCGAGACGTCGGCGAGCTCTACGAGCCGGTGGCGGAGGAACGCGGCATCGTGCTTGCGATTTCCGCCGAGCCGGGGCTCTATCTGCATGGAAGCCGGGAGCTTGCCGGTCAGGCCGTCGCCAATCTCGTCGATAATGCGTTGAAATACGGGTGCCCGGAGGCGGCGGGGCTCGGCCGCGATCGAGCGCCCGCGCAAGCTCCCCAAGGAACCGTCGAACTCTCGGCGCGGCGGCGTGGCGGCAATGTCGAATTCGTCGTCGCGGATCGCGGTCCGGGCATCGCCGAGCACGATCGCCTGCGCGTGCTCGATCGATTCGTCCGGCTCGAAAACGCGCGCGCGCGGCCTGGATCTGGCCTCGGGCTTTCGCTCGCCGCGGCGGTCGCGCGTCTCCACAATGGAACCTTGCGGATCGAGGGTAACGAGCCAGGCCTTCGTGTCGTGATTCGTCTTCCGGCGGCGCCTGTCCGGCGCGAACCGAGGGCGGCGCTAGCCCCACCGCAACCGGACAAGGCGGCATGAGCGATGTTCCTTTAGAAGACACCGCGGACCTTCCGCTTTGGCGGCGCCTGCGCACCGCCCCGCGTCTCTACGATGCGCGCCGCGCCGGATCCCGCCTCGCCGACTTTCTGGCAATGCCCGGCGGCGCGGAATTGCTGCAAAGTCTCGCCAACGAGCCCGGCGTGCGCGCCCTGCTTCTGGCGCTTGCCGATCATTCGCCATTTCTCTGGCATCTCGCGACGGCGAACGCCTCAACGCTCAAGCGATGTCTCGAGACGTCCCCCGCGGCCTGCCTCGAGACGTGCCTTGCCGTACTCGAGGAAGCCTGCGGCCAGGCCTCCAGCGAGGCCGCGATCATGCGCGCATTGCGGCTTGCGAAACAGGAGACCGCCCTTCTCGTCGCGCTCGCCGATCTAGGCGGCGTTTTCGATGTGATCGCGGCGACCGGGGCGCTGTCGCGCGCCGCCGATGTCTTCATATCGACGGCGTTGCGCTTTCTGTTGCGCGATGCCGCTCGCACGGAGCGGCTGCGGCTTTCCGATGGCGCGAACCCCGAACGGGGATGCGGTCTCGTCATCTTGGCGCTCGGCAAGCTCGGCGCGCGCGAACTCAATTATTCGAGCGATGTCGATATCGTGGTCTTCTTCGATCCCAATTGTGCCTCGATCGCTGGGACGGTGGAGCCCGCGACGCTCTTTGCGGGCATCACGAAGGGACTTGTCCGGCTGCTCCAGGAGCGGACCGGAGATGGTTATGTCCTGCGCGTCGATTTGCGGTTGCGTCCCGATCCCGGTTCGACGGCGGTGGCGATCGCGCTGCCCGCCGCCTATTCCTATTACGAAAGTCTTGGCCAGAACTGGGAACGCGCGGCCTTGATCAAGGCGCGGCCGGCCGCCGGCGACAAGGCGCTGGGCGAGACTTTTCTCGCCAATCTCATGCCTTTTATTTGGCGAAAGTATTTCGATTATGCCGCGATCGCGGACATTGCCGCGATGAAGCGCCAGATCCACGCGGTCCGGGGACATGCCGAGATCACGGTCGCCGGTCACGACGTGAAACTGGGACGCGGCGGCATTCGCGAAATCGAATTTTTCGTGCAGACCCAGCAATTGATCTTCGGCGGCAAGAGGCCTCGCCTGCGTGGCGCGCGCACCCTCGACATGCTGGATGAACTCGGCAGGGAAGGCTGGGTCACGCGCGAGGCGGTCGCGGACTTGCGCGCGTCCTATCTCTTCCTGCGCGAAATCGAGCACCGGTTGCAGATGGTCGCCGACGAGCAAACGCAGCGTTTGCCGCAAGACCCAGAAATCCTAGGGCGCTTCGCCAGGTTTTGCGGTTACACGCGGAAAAGCCGTTTTTGCGGCGACGTCACGCATCGCCTGCGGCTCGTCTCGTATCATTATGGGCGGTTGTTCGAACATTCGCCTCGGCTCGATGCGTCGGCCGGCAGTCTTGTTTTCACGGGGGCCGACAACGATCCGGAAACGCTCGAAACATTGTTGCGGTTGGGCTTTAAGCAAGCGCCGCTCGCCGCCGAAACAATCCGGGGCTGGCATTTCGGCCGCCGCTCAGGCGTGCGCACCCCTCGCGAGAGGGAAGTCCTTACCGAATTGGTGCCGCTGCTTTTGCAGGCGTTCGCGCACTCGGGCGATCCCGATGCCGCGCTCGCCGGATTCGATTCCGCGCTGACCGGCATGCCCGCGGCGGCCGAACTTTTTTCGGTGCTGAAATCCAATCCGCCGGTCTGCGAATTGTTCGGCGAAATTCTTGGCGGCGCGCCAAGACTCGCGCGCACCGTCATAAGCCGTCCGCATCTGCTCGACGCCGCGATCGATCCGGAAGTCCTCAAAGCTCCCCTCGACGAAAATGCGTTCAGGCAACGCGCCGGACAAATCCTGCAACATAAACGCGAGACCGAGGAATTCCTCGATGCGCTCCGCGATTTCGCGAAGGAGGAACTATTTCCCGTCGGCTTGCGGTTGTGGTCCACGACGATCGAACCTTCCGCTGCGGCGCTCGCCTATTCGGCGCTGGCGGCGAGCATCGTCGAGGCTTGCCTCGTTCATGCGGAGCGCGTCTTCGCGGGCAAGCATGGGCGCGTGCCGGGAGGAAGGTCGATCGTTTTGGCGCTTGGCAAGCTTGGCTCGCGCGAAATGACCGCGGCGTCCGATCTCGATCTTATGCTCATCTATGATTTCGATCCGGCACGGCCGGAGTCCGATGGTTCCCGGCCGCTTCACGCGGTGCAATACTACACCCGCATAGCGCAGCGTCTGATCTCCGCCTTGACCGTCGCGACACGGCGGGGCCGGCTTTACGAGGTCGATATGCGGTTGCGCCCGTCCGGCGGCAAGGGACCGCTCGCGACCCAATTCGCGAGTTTTATCGATTATCAAACCAAGGAGGCGGAAACCTGGGAGCATATGGCATTGACGCGCGCGAGACCGGTCGCGGGCGATGTTCAACTTGGAGCGCAAACCGGCGATGCCATCCGCGCCTTGCTGATGCGGCGGCGCGGCGGCGCGCTGCGCCAAGATGTTTATGAAATGCGGCGCCTCATCGCGCAAGCGAAGGGAGACGGCGACCCCTGGGATTTGAAGCTTGCGGCGGGCGGGCTTATCGACATCGAATTCTTGGCCCAATATCTATTGCTCCGCCACGCCGATGCCGAGCCAAGCCTCGTGGGCGTTTCGGCCTTGGCCGTGATCGAGACCGCGGCGAGGCGCGGATTGCTAGACGCGGAGCGCGCGCGCGTTTTGGCGAACGCGTACCGTCTCTTTTCGGATGTTACGCAAATCCTGCGCCTGACCTTGGACCCGGGCGCTGATCCACGCGCGGCGAACGAAGCAATCAAGCGGCGCCTTGCGAAAGTGGCCGAGCAGCCGGGCACCGGTGGGCTCGAAAGCTGCCTAAGCGACATGCGCGCCGAGGTGCGCCGTGTTTTCGATCATGTTTTGTCACCCCGCTGAGGCGCGCAGCTTTTGCGGCTGCGCCGGCCGGCGCAAGGCGCCTGCCGCCAAAAGCAGCTTTTGGCGCGGCACGTCGCGGGACCCGGGTAGATGGACGAGGACGATCGTTCCGTTGCCAACCGATGACCGGATGCGTATCGAGCCGCCATGCAAATCGACGAGCGAACGCGCGATCGCGAGGCCAAGGCCCGAGCCCTTCATGCCGTTGTCGAGCGTTCCGTCCAATTGCTCGAACGGCCGGCCAAGCCTTGCCAGAGGCGCCGGTGGAATGCCCATTCCGGTATCTTCAACATAGATATTTAGAGCGCCTTGAACCATCCGCGCGCGGACGCTGACGCGGCCGCAATTCGGGGTGAATTTAACCGCGTTGCGCAAAAGAATCGTGAGAATTTTTTCAATCGCGGCGCGGTCGGCATGGATAGACGTGTCCGGCAAGGTTTCGGCGCGAAGGCTGATTTCCTTTTCGGTGGCGATTGTTTCAACCGCCGCAACCGCCGCGCCGACCGCGGCATCGATCTCGAAGTCGGTCTTCTGCAGCCGCACCCGGCCGGATTCGAGGCGCGACATGTCGAGGACATCCGAAATCACCCCGAGCAGATATTGGCCGCTTTGCCTTATGTCGCTGCAATAACCGGCATATTTCGGCGATCCCAAGGCGCCGAATGTTTCTTGGTGCATCAACTCGGCAAAGCCGATGATGGCGTTGAGCGGAGTCCGCAGTTCGTGACTCATATTGGCGAGAAATTCGGATTTGGCCCGGTTCGCGGTCTCGGCCTCGGCCTTCTGTTCCAAATATTTCTCGGCGAGATCGGCGAGCTGCTTTGCTTGCAATTCCAGGGTTTGGCGGGATTTGCGCAAGTCGGCGACGGTCGCCAAGAGGCGGCGTTCCGAGTCCATCAATTGTTCCTCGTGGCGCTTGAGCGCGGTGATGTCGGTGCCGACCGAAACATAGCCGCCGTCCTTGGTGCGCCTTTCGTTGATTTGCAGCCAGCGGCCATCGCCAAGACGCGCCTCGTAGGTGCGCGCCCCGGCAAGCGGCCGCTCGCCAAGCGCGATTTGAGTCTGGATCACGGGGGGAGTCCCTTTCCCCATCACCTGCGCATAAGGCGTTCCGGCGAGGATCGCGTCGCTCGCCAGATGGTGGAATTTCTGGAATTTGGAATTGCACATGACGAGCCGGTTGCCGGCGTCCCACAGAACGAAAGCTTCCGACACGGTCTCGATCGCGTCGCGAAGGCGTAAGTCGGCCGTGGCGGTGCGCTCGGCGAGGGCCTTTTGTTCGGTGATGTCGACGGCGATGCCGACGAGGTGCGGCGGCTCGCCCGCCCGTTCCCGCACGAGCTCGGCCCGCGCCCGCACCCAGATCCACTCGCCGTTTACAGTCTGCATCCGGAAAGCGTGATCGATCGAATCGGCTTGCGAACCGGTCAGCAACTCGGCCATCGTCGCGAGGGCGCCATCCTGCGGATGAACCAGCGCATTGACGTCGCCAAAGGACATGAATTGGCCGGCCGGCGTCATGCCAAGCATCTCGTACATCGAATCCGACCAGTAGATTCGCCCGCGTGCGAGATCCCAATCCCAGAGGCCGCAGCGTCCCCGGCCAAGCGCGGTGTCGACTCGGTTCTGCATCCTCTCGCACAATTGATTGGCCTCGCGTGCGCGCGAGGCCTGCCAGAAATAGGCGAGCGCCAGGGCAAGCAGCACAAGGACCGTGCAGATCGAAAGGATGGTGGCGCGAAACGCCGCCGCTTGCCATTCGGCGAGGACCGCCACTATAGGATGAACGATCGCGACTTGGCCGAACGGCGGATCGAGCGTGCGCACGGCCGCCAAGGCATCCGCGCCGTCCGCGAGGTTGATCCGCAAGACGCCGGCTTTGTCCGCGAAAATCGTCAGTGGCTGCGAGGGCCCCAAATAATCGGTGAGCGTGGCGTTTTGGCCGGATAGCGCGGGAGCGGCGGCGACTATGTCGCCGGCGGCGCCGGTTACGACCAACTGCTGCCCGCGCGCCAAGGCGCGGGAAGGCGCCGCCCGCGCCAGAGCCGCCGCCGGATCGGTTTTGAGCGAATCCCTAAACGTGCCGTTGAGATTGCCGGTTACGACGGCGGCGGTCAATTCGATGTCGGTGAAGGCATCCGTTACGGCGCGATCATACGCCTCGCGCGTCATAACGACTGTGATCGCGACAAGCGCGCCGGCAAACAGCGCCACCATGGCGGGGACCGCGCGCCGCACCCAAATTTCGCGCTGGGCTAAGCGCGGAACGGCGGGTTGCGCCGTTGTACAGGCAAGTCCCCGTATTGCCCCCGCTCGCGCGGACGCCTGCGCAGAATCCGCGCGCGCCATAACTGGCCTCCTCGAAACCGACCGGAGCGATGTGCCGCATCTCTCCGAATCGGTTTCATCAGAGTCTCACTTTTTTGTTTTGTCCAGAGATTAATGAAGGATGAATGCAAATTTGATCGCCACGCTGAAGATGGCCGCCACGGGCCGCCGGGCGAACGGATGGCAACAGAAGTCAGGGCTGCGACGTTAAACGGTCACGAGCACGATCGCGAAACCATCGTGGCCCTTGGCGCCGACGGTTTGGATCGCCGTGGCGCAGATGCCGGGCTCCGCGGCGAGCATTTCATTGAAGCGGCGTATCCCCTGGATATCGGGATCACGGCCTGCGGCATCGATCACCCTCCCGTCGCGAACGATATTATCGACCACGATAAGACTGCCCCGCCGGGATAGTTTGCGGGCAAACCGGAAATACTCGGGGATGCTTTGCTTGTCGGCGTCGATGAAGGTGAGATCGAAAGCGCCGCCGCCCTCGGCGGCGATCCGTGGCAGTGTCTCTAGTGCGCGGCCAACCCGCAGATCCACCATGGCATCCAAACCAGCGCGGGAAATATTGGCGCGGGCAATGTCCGCGTGCCTCGCGTCGGCCTCGAGCGTGATCAGGCGGCCATCTTCGGGCAGCGCCCTGGCGAGCCAGATAGTGCTGTAGCCGCCGAGCGTGCCAATCTCCAGAATTCGCCGCGCGCCTTGGAGGCGGGCCAAGATATGCAAGAGCTTGCCTTGGGTGGGCGTAACCTGGATGGCCGGAAGGCCGGCCGCGCTGCTGGCCTCTAGCGCCCCATCCAATGCTGCGTCTGGGGGCACAAGCATGTGCGTGATATATTCATCGACGGCAGTCCAAAGCGCCCCGGTCATGACAAATCCTCAAGCTTTGTGACGGCGATGGTCAAGCGAGCGAGCGTTCGGCGATGTCCTTGACATCGGGGGAGAGTTTTGCCGTGCCGGCTACGCGGCGCAGCGCCGCCTTGGCGAGAGCTCGCCGTTTGAGTTCCATCGTCCGCCAGCTCTTGAAGGCCGAAAGCAGGCGCGCCGCGACCTGCGGGTTTTTGGCGTCGAGATCAACGACAATTCCCGCGATAAAATCGTAGCCGCTGCCATCTTCCGCGTTGAACTGGGTTGGATTCATGGCGGCGAAAGAGCCGGCGAGCGAGCGCATCCGGTTCGGGTTGTTAAACGAGAAGGCCTTGTGTTTCATGAGGGTTTTCACCCGGTCGAGCGTGCCTCGCTCGGCGATCGTCGCCTGCAGGGCAAACCATTTGTCGATGACGAGCGGTTCGCCTGCATGGGCGCGGTAGAAGGCATCGAGCGCGTTTTCATGTTCGCGCCCCGGGATATGCGCGAGCACGCCGAGCGCGGCGATCTCGTCCGTCATGATGGTGGCGCCTTGGAGCTGACGGGTGGCGAGAAGCGCGCCTTCGATCGCATCCCCGGCGGCGAAAAGATCGAGCGCGGCATTGCGCAAAGCCCGCCGCCCCGCGGCAAAGGCGTCCGGCGAATAGGGTCCGTCCGGGGCCAGCCGCGCGTAGGCCGCGAGCAATATTTCCTTGAGGTCTTGTCCGATATCCTTGCGCAGAGCTTCGCGGGCGAGATGGATCGCGTCCGGATCGACATCCTCGCCGATCTCGCGGGCGATGTCGGCCTCGCCCGGCAGGGTAATTGCCTGCGCGGTGAAAGCCGGATCGGCGCTTTTCTCGATGACAGTGGCGATCGCGGCGGCAAACTCCTTGTCCTGATCTGGCGCGTCTCCGGCGCGAATGCGTTCGACCGAGCGCAGGAGCAGGCGGGTGGCATAGGTCTGCGCCGCCTGCCAGCGGTTGAAACCGTCGCTGTCATGTGCAATGAGGGTAACGAGATCGGCCTCGCTTGCCGCGTATTCGAGCCGGACCGGCGCCGAGAACCCCCTGAGAAGGGAGGCAACCGGGCGGCTTGGAACGTCGCGAAAGACGATCCGCCGCCGCGCGGTCGAGAGTTCGATGACTCCGCGCGACAGCTCAGCCGCGCTTGCCCCATCGTGGGCGCCGGTGCGCAGTTCGATGTCGCCCCGCCCGGGAGCGACGAGACCGAGTGCGATTGGAATGACAAATGGCTCTTTCTGCTCCTGGCCGGGCGTTGGCTTGCAGATTTGCGAAAAATCCAGCGTGAAGGTTTTCGCCGCTTCGTCGTAGGACGCCGTGGCTTCGACGGAAGGGGTGCCCGCTTGGTTGTACCAACGCGAAAATTGCATCAAATCCCGCCCCGACGTTTCGGCGAAACAGGAAATGAAATCCTCGATCGTCGCCGCCGTTCCATCGTACCGATCGAAATAAAGAACCATGCCCTTGCGAAAGGCATCGTCGCCGATGAGCACCTTCAGCATGCGGATGATTTCGGCGCCTTTTTCATAGATCGTGGCGGTGTAGAAATTATTGATTTCAAGGTAAGTGTCCGGCCGGACGTTATGCGCGAGCGGCCCTGCGTCCTCCGGAAATTGTTGGGCGCGCAAGGTGCGCACATCGCCGATGCGGCGCACCGGGGCCGAGCGCATATCGGCCGAAAACGCATGGTCGCGGAAAACGGTCAGGCCTTCCTTGAGGCAAAGCTGAAACCAATCGCGGCAGGTGATACGGTTGCCGGTCCAATTGTGAAGATATTCATGCGCGATCACCGACTCGATCTGCGCATAATCGGTGTCCGTCGCGGTCGAAGGCGAAGCAAGAATATATTTGTCGTTAAAGATATTCAGTCCCTTGTTCTCCATCGCGCCCATGTTGAAATCGGAGACTGCCACGATATTGAAAACGTCGAGATCGTATTCACGCCCGTAGATCTCCTCGTCCCAGGCCATGGCCCGTTTCAAGGCATCCATCGCATAGGCGGCGTCAGGTTCTTTGCCATGTTCGACGTAGATGCCGAGCGCGACCTTGCGTCCGGAGCGAGTAATGAAAATGTCGAAAATCGACCCGAGATCGCCGCCAACCAGCGCGAACAGATAGCAGGGCTTTGGAAAAGGATCGTGCCAAACCGCGAAATGACGCGGCGTTGCTTCGATTTTGCCCGAGGCGATCTTGTTGCCGTTCGAGAGCAGAAGAGGCGCCTCGGAAAAGTCCGCCTCCAGCCTCACCGTATAGACGCTCAGCACGTCGGGACGGTCGAGGAAATAGGTGATGCGGCGAAAGCCCTCTGCTTCGCACTGCGTGCAATAGGCGGAGCCGGAGCGGTAGAGACCCATCAGGCGGGTATTGGCCGCGGCATCGACTTCGGTCTCGATCTCCAGCACGAACGGGCGGTTAGGCGGGGCGTTCAACGTGAACTGATCCGGCGTCACGACACCGTTCCACGCGTACGTCCCGTGCAAATCAAGCTCCCGGCCATCGAGCGCGATCTTCTTCGCGGCGAGTCCGTCGCCGTCGAGGACAAGGGCGGCATTGGCCCGCCCCAACGGGTTCGGCCGGATGGCGAGGCGGGCCAGGATTCGCGTTGCCGCCGGGTGAAGCTTGACATCGAGATCGACCTTGCCGATCAAATAATCGGGAACCCTATAGTCTTTCAGACGAACGGGTTCGGCGGCATCGGTACGCATGATACCTCTAGATAAAAGCAAGGGACCAGCTTATAACTATTTATGATTTCATTATCAATTCAAACGATTTCCCCGGTTCTCTTGCCGCGCGTAGCTTCCCCGAAAATCGCGAGTGGATCTGAGACAGACGAAGGAGGAGAGCGATGGCTACGGCTGCTGGTAATCCAAAGGTGGAAAAGACTGGAACAATGTCTGCGATCCCTGGATGCCCTTCACTCTCCGATCAGGCACGCGAAGTATTAAAATTTCTGTGGAGGAAGTCGCATGTCAACGATAACTGGGCCAAGGGTGGCGAGATATCGGACGCATGGGACAGATGGAGCATCTTCCCCTGGTACATGTATCCTCGCTATGACCTTGAATGGTCGACACGGGTCGCCGCAAAGATCGCCCAGGAGATACCCGCCTGGCGAGAGGGCTGCGCCGAGATCATCGAACTGATGCTCCAGCGGAACACCCAGTACGCGGCGTGGTTCGATCTGGTCGAGCAAAAGGGCTTCGATCCCAACCGCGGCCACTACCCCTACGATTACTATGGGGCATCTCGAAAAATAC